>JAGVKR010000220.1 GCA_020050375.1 Planctomycetales bacterium | reverse complement strand
GGCCGACGCCGTAGGCGTCCTGCGTTTCCTTCGTTTCTCCCGCGAGGTCGATCAGCTCGGGGGCCGACGACTGCATGCGGAAGGCCAGCTCGTAGGCGGCGATTCGTCCCGCGATTTCGGGGTCGCCGATCGCCGCGAGCCGCAGGCGGTTGAGATCGCCGAGCCCTTCAATCGACTTGCGCTGCAGCTCGGCCGAGACACCGGCGGGATTGTCGAGGTTGAGGACCGGCTCCCCCTGGTTGCGGAAGAGGACTCCCTGGTACGTCGTGGGGAGAAAGCCGCTGGACCAGTTCGACGTTCCGCCGCTCGTCCCCCGGCCGGCCGTCAGCACGACGTAGCCGGGCAGGTTGTCGGATTCAGAGCCGAGGCCGTAGGTCAGCCACGAGCCCATGCTGGGGCGGCCGAACATCTGCGAGCCGGTGTTGAGGAGCAGTTGCCCCGGATGATGGTTGAACGCCTCGGTGTGCATCGAGCGAATGAGGCACATGTCGTCGACGCAGGTCGACAGGTGCGGCAGGTAATCGGAGAGCTCCATCCCGCACTGGCCGTATTTGGCGAACGTCCGTGGGCTGCCGAGAATTTTCGCCGTCTCCTTCTGGATGAAGGCGAAGCGGACGTTTTTTGTCATCGACTCGGGGAGCGCCTGGCCGTTGAGCTCGTTGAGCTTGGGCTTCTCGTCGAAGAGGTCGATCTGGCTGGGGGCCCCTTCGAGATAGATGAAGATGCACGACTTGGCTTTCGGAGCGAAGTGCGGGGCCCGCGGATCGAGCGGCCGGGCTGAACGCTCGGCCCCCGTCGGAGCGGCCAACAGCCCCTGCTCGCCGAGGAGCGAAGCCAGCGCCATCATGCCGACGCCGTTGGCGGCGTGGCCGAGGAAACGGCGGCGGGAATTCAAGGTGCCGAGATCGGTGGGATTCATACCTTGCATCTCAATTCGATGATTCGCTGCCCGCCAAACTCTCCAGACACGGACGCGTGACCGACGCCTCAGACAGCAGACGGCGGCGAAGGGGCCATCAGTGCGGCACTTTCCCGATCGAGCGTAGCGAGCGATTTTTGCATCAAATCCACCTCACGGGCCTCAAACATTGGCTCTCCGCATTGCGTGCAGACCCAGGCCGGGATCGCATCCCAATGAATCGAGTAACCTTTCCGATCGACGCTGAATGGCGTCGTCGATCGGACCATTTTTCCTTTGCAGTGGATGCATTCCATGATTCGTTCAAAGCCTCGTTCGGAAGTCGCTCGACCACCCCTGCGAGTCAGGCAGGTAAGCGGTGATGATCGCCAGGTATTCGTCTTTCGACGAGCAGACCACGTGTATCGCGCGGCCGTTGTTTCCAAATCCAAGAATCAGGCAACTGTGTCCGCGTGGATCGCTCGGGTAATTCTCCAACAACTCACCGGTTTCGACAACGACTGTGACTTCGCGCGTTTCGATCATTCTATCCATTCGACTTGTCGTCCCAGTCGACATTGATTTCGATCTGGTGCTCGGTGCCGTCGGCCGCTTTTCCTTCGACACGCTCCAGGCAGTCTTTTTCACCAATTCGTTTTGCGAGCTCGGCGTGGCTCCACGTGCGAAACTTTACCAGATGCTCAGACAGTAGTGCGTTCTTTTCGGTCGTGTCCATTCCGTGTTGTCTGCGTTACTTATTGCCGAGTCACGAACTCATCCAGATTCAATATGATCCGCGCGATGGCGATCGCGGCAGCGGTGTCGGCGAGGTCGGGTTCGGCGGGGCGCGGGTCGCCGGCCAGTTGGGCGGCGGTAGACGGATCGATCGCGGCGGTTTCGCGGAAGTCGTTGTACAACTGTTGCAGGCGGCTCAATTCCTGAGGTGTCGAGGGGCGGGCCAGGCAGAGCTCGAAGCCGTATTGCAGTCGCGCGGTAGGATCGGACGGGCGATCTTTCATCATCCGCCGGCCCAGCGACTGCGCGCATTCATGGAAGACCGGGTCATTGAGAAGCGTCAGCGCCTGTAGCGGGGTGTTCGACCGTTCGCGACGGGTGCAGGTGACGTTCGATTCAGGGGCGTCGAACGTCATCAGCATCGGGTAAGGGCTTGTTCGCTGGAACCAGGTGTAGAGGCCGCGGCGATAACGGTCGGCCCCGGTGCTTTCGACCCATTTGACGGCGCCGGCGTAGGTCAGTTCCGAGATTCCCGCCGGTTGCTTTGGGCGAACGCTCGGTCCGCCGATGGCCGGCGTCAACAGGCCGCTCGAAGCCAGGTACAGATCACGGAGAATTTCTGCCTCAACGCGGAAGCGGTTCTGCCGCGCGAGCAGGATGTTTTTCGGATCGAGCTCGCCGAGATCGGTTCGCGGCTGCGACGATTGCCGATACGTCGCCGAGGTCACGATCAGCCGGATCATCCGCTTGAGGCTCCAGGGGACTCCCCCCCTTAGGAAGGGGGGGTTGGGGGGGTCGCTTGAATCGGCAATGACGGTCACGTCTTCATCGGACGCTACCCCCCCTTCCCCCCCCTTCCTAAGGGGGGGAGAGGCTGATGGGGCGATGAATTCGCTCGCCAGCCAATCGAGCAACTCGGGATGTGATGGCTTCTCGCCGCGGGTGCCGAAGTCGTCCATGCTGGCGACGAGGGCCTGGCCGAAGAGGTGCTTCCAGACGCGGTTCATCGTGACCCGCGGCGTGAGGGGATTCTCCGGCGAAACGAGCCAGCGGGCCAGCTCCAGTCGACCGGGAACGCGATCGGCGGGTGCCTTGAGCGATGGGAGCACGGCGGGGAGGTGCGGCGGGACTTCGTCGCCCTTGCGAAGGAAGTCGCCGCGAAGGTGAATGTTCGTTTTTCGCGGCTGGGCCACATCGACGAGCGTCAGGGCCAGCGTGCCGGGGGGCGTCGGCGCCTTTAAAGCGTGGTCGGTCTCAGCCTTCCGCAGCTTGATCATCTCGTCGTCGATCGACGCGTAGTAGGCGGTGAGCTTCACCTGTTGCTCGGCCGAGCGCTCGGTCGCGGCGAGCGCCAGAATCGGGAGCAGATCGTCGGGGAGGCCGTCGAGCTTGACCGGCCTGGCCGCGATCGTGGCGAGCAGGCGGAAGCGGCCGATGATCAGCCGCGCCACCAGATGAACCAGGGCCACCTTCGAGGCGTCGCGCTGGCGCGTGAACATGCTCTCGCCGAAGAACGCCGCGCCGACCGAGACGCCATACAGGCCGCCGACCAATTCTCCGTCGCGCCAGGTTTCCACCGAATGGGCGTGGCCCAGGTGATGCAGGGCGGTGAAAATCCGCTCGATCTGCGGATTGATCCAGGTTTCCCCCCGCCCCGGC
>JAGVKR010000719.1 GCA_020050375.1 Planctomycetales bacterium | reverse complement strand
GTTTATCGTGTCGGCTAAAGCCAACACCGGTTGTGTGCGACCGTTTATTCGATCGAACAATTCGCACGTTGTGAGACGTTGTGATTATTAAGTCATCTGTTTCAGAAGCTCGCACAAGGACTGCCGACCCCCTCCGACTCCCCCTTCTTAAGGGGGAGAGGACGTGTCGCCAGTGCGTGTCGGTTTGGCCCATTGTGCCCCTTCCTCCCTACGGACTTTCGAAACGGAGCGTGAAAGAAGCCGAACATGGCGATTTCAAACCAGGTTGACGTGCGGACTGACAGTCCGCACTACGACGGGGTGGGGCCGCGGCTTCGAGATGGGGCGCGCGCGCTGCTGGGGATCGTTGCTTCACTTGGCTTTGTTGCTTCCGCGTTTGCTGACGCAAAGAACGCGCCGTCCGAGCCGCGATTCATCCGCAAAGTCTACGTCGGTGCGGGGAACGTCGAGCGTGGCTATCTCGTGTTTCTGCCGCGCGATTTCTCGCCGAGCGATCGGCGGCCGGCGCTGATATTTCTCAATGGGACGGGTGAGAACGGGACTGACGGATATCGACAAATTTCCAACAATTTCGGCGTGGACGTCTGGCGGATGCGCGATGCGGTTCCGTTTGTCGTCGTGGCTCCGCAGGGAGGGACCGGCGGTTGGTCGGCTATGGAGATTCTCAATGAAGTTGAGCGGGAATACCGAACCGACCCCGATCGAGTCTATCTGACCGGCGTTTCGAGCGGGGGGAGCGGAGTGTGGCAAATCGCCGCGGCACATTCCGAACGGTTTGCGGCGATTGCGTCCTTGTGCGGATTTGGCGGCGACGTTGCGCAGGTTCTGGTCGAGGCCAATCTGCCGGTCTGGAGCTTCTATAACGACGGCGATAGCGCCCAGATCGTGGATAGTTATCGGCAATTGCGCGGCAAGCTGATCGGGCTCGGCGCCAGCCCGCTCGCGACGGAATACGAGGGCCTGCAACACAATTGTTGGACGCGGGCCTACGCCACGGAAGCGCTGTATGCCTGGTTCCTAAAACATGACCGCAAGAAGAATCAGGCTGGCGCGGCGAAGTTTGCCGTCGTCGAGCCGGCAACCGTGCTGGCTGAATGGGACCGGCGCGGCAATGCGGCGTGGCATGTCGACGACGATGATCCGGCGACGTTGGTCTGTTCCGCTCGGGGGGCGAGTGAGCGGGGCGCAGTCATTGGGCCGACTTCGACCGACGACTGGGAAATGCACGTCGACGCCCGCACCGACGGCCCGACGTTTCGGATCGGTCTCTTTGGTCAAGCGGACGCAGTGGATTCCATGCTTGTGCTCACGATTCCCTTCGCGGAGAGGGGCTTGGGAGGGCTTTCGACGCCCGCGGCGGGTGAGACTCAATTGACGTCAATAACCACCCTCACCCCCGACCCCTCTCCCGTCGAGGGAGAGGGGAGAGACACTGCGGAGGGAGAGGGGAGAAATCCGGATCACGATGGGAGCGGGTCGACGCCGGTTGGCGAGCGGTTGATCGCGCGGCTCGACCCTGTTGGCCAGAGACAACTGAATGCCAAGGGATGGAACGATCTGCGAATCACCAAACGGGCTGATCGTCTGTCGCTTTCGATCAACGGCTGGCCGGGGCTGGATTGCCAGGTTCCGTTGATTCGTGCGATCCGTCGATTTGGTTTGCAGTCCCCCTCTACGACAACCGAGGGAACGGTTCGGTGGCGATATCTGCGATGGCGGGCGATCGGGGCGAAGGACGCAGTGGGGCCGGAGTCTGCTATTATACCGCACGCGGCTTCAAATGAGGCATTCGCAAACCCCCACCCCAGCCCTCCCCGCGAACGGGGAGGGAGCCGACTTCCCCCCGTTCGCGGGGGGACTGAGGGGGGGCAACGTCTCATATCGGCCCGCGCGGAGTATAAGCAGACGGGCGGCGTCAGTTCGCCGACGAACGGCGAGAAGGAAGGTGCGCAAGCTCTGAGCCGGCAAAGTGACGTCGCGGCCGGTGAAACCGCTCTAAAGTCGATCGACCTGAATTCGGTTATCGCGGCATGGCGCGACCGTGAGGCCGCTTTTCCCGTTGGTGAAGTTCAATGGACGATCCGCCGCAATGACTTGACGCGGTTCGGTGGCTATCCGCATTTTCGTGACGGGGCCGAGCAGGAAGACGGGGCATGTCAGACGCTGCTCTTCGACGGCGCGCATTGGAGATTCGATGGAGGGCGCTTTTCGCCTGGAATCGGCGCGATTGCGGCGACCGACACGTTTGACGGATTCCGCGAAGCGCTGATCGCAGGAACCTTGCCCAGGTACACACCGAGAGAATCCGCCGTTCGCTCCACGGAGTGGAAGATCGACGGGCGCTCGACCCAACTTTGGAAAGAACCGGGTGTCAGTTTCAACCGCGCGATCATCGAGACGCCGTTGACGTCGGAATCGATCGCTCGCGACAGCGCAAAGCCGGGACCCGACAGGATTGATCGTCTCTTGTTCGAGGGGATTCTGCTGGCGCTACGCCCGTATTCGTCGGGTCCCTTGGCCGTGGCGGCCGACCAATGCCGGTTGATTGAGGACGATGCCTCGACGGCCGGCAAGACTCGCGTCATTCTGGAGAGGAAGTTCGATTCGACGGGTGGTCCGCGAGATGAGCACGTGAGACAATATTGGCTGGATCCGAATCGAGGATTTGCGATCGAGCGGGTGGTCGACCTTTGGAACGGTGCGCCGGCAGTCCAGCTCGACAATCAGTACACGTCGGTAGCTCCTGACAACGCCGTTCCCGGCTGTTCCATCGCGATGACGATGGACGGGAATCGTGACGCGACGTCGTATGTCTACGCCGATTGGACGGCAGCCACTCGTGAGCCCGATCGATTGCCGGAACGACTTGAGGTCGACTTGCCGGCCGAAACTCGGGTCGCCGATCGGACGCAACGGCGGAATTACATCATTAAGGCGGACGGCAGGCATGTCGAGTTGGAAGATGAGAACGCTTCCGGTCATTTCGGTTTGGCTTGGAGAATGATCGGCGCCGCGGTGCGAAAGTCGCTGCGAACGTCGCTGAGCTGGCCTGGCATCCTGATCACACTCTCGTGTTTGAGCGGAGCGGGATGGGGCCTCAGACGCATGGCAGAAAAACGCCGCTTCCGCCGGGAAGCGACTTAACGAGGAAATCCGTCAATGGCCGATGAGCCTACAACGTCTCGAAAGACCGCGGCGATCGGTGCGCCGATCCCGCACCCGAAGCCTGCTCCGCGCCTTCGGCGATTGTTGGGAAAGCGCATCACGCTCGCGGTGCTGCTGTTCCTGTTGCTGGCCGCATTCCTGAAGGACCGGGAATTCTTCGAACCGTCGTATGAGGACATCTATCAGGAATTTCAGTCGATCCTCGGTGAAACCCTGAAATTGTCGGAGAGCAACGCGAGCGATGCGGAATGGGACAAGTTCGAGCAGGATGCCCAGCGACGGCTCGCGACGATTTCCGACGAACTATTGGAGCTTTGCAAACGCAATCCGACGGCCAGGCGGACGACATTCGGGAGTCAGACCTCGGATGATGTGAGCACGCTCATCCGCAGGCCACTTTTGCAGATCGGCCAATACAATCTGCCGCGGCTCATCCGCAACGGCCGGTCTAAAGAACGCCTGAAGCACATCGCGGCCCAGATCCAGACGGAAATGCAGGATATTCGAAAGTCGCTCGATGCGGTTAACGGTCGTGCCAAGCCCAATGAGCATTAAGTTTGTCGTTACGTTCGGATGCCGGTTGAATCTGTCACTTTGAGGTGTCGCCGTGTCTCGATACGCCAATCTGCCGATTCGGAAACGCTCCGGTGCGCGAGCCTTTACGCTCATCGAGTTGCTGGTGGCGATGTCCATCATCGGCATCTGTGTGTCGTTGCTGTTGCCGGCTGTGCAACAAGCGCGGGAAGCCGCGCGACGGGCACAGTGCGCAAACAATCTCAAGCAAATGGGACTGGCCCTCCAAAGCTATCACGACACGCATCAATGCTTTCCGCCTGGTTATTTGGGCGATCCCCCGGATCACGGCGCCGGGGGCTGTGCGACGATCAACAACACTGTCGAGTCCCCTCCGGGTTGGGGTTGGAGCGTCTATATCCTTCCGAATCTGGAGATCG
>JAGVKR010000303.1 GCA_020050375.1 Planctomycetales bacterium | reverse complement strand
GTGCGGTTCGTGAGCGAAGCGATCTCGAGGCTCTCGGGGCCGGAGATGGCGATCATCATCATCACCCACCACGAACGGCTGCTGGAGTTCAACAAGCCGCAGAAGACCCACGTGATGCTGGCCGGACGGATCGTTGAAAACGGCGACGCGGGGCTGGCTCACGAGTTGCACGACCAGGGATACGCTGGTGTGCGGTCGCGTCATCCCGACGCCGCCGCCGAAGAAGAAGCGCTGGCCCGCAAGGCAGAATCGGCCGTAGCAGCCAAAGCCTGATCGTCGAGGGCGTGATCGTCGAGGGATCGACCTGTTGCAAATCAACCAGAGCACCCCGAGGGGTGCGGGAGAGTTTATCGTGTCCACAGACCTGAAGACCGCGCTCGAACCGGAGGTCGGCATCGGGGAATACCAGTTCGGATTCCACGATTCGACCGATAAATACGTGTTCACGGCACGGAAGGGGCTGGATCGGGAAATTGTCGAGAAGATCTCCGAGATCAAGAACGAGCCGGCCTGGATGCGCGAATTCCGCCTGCAGGCGCTCGACATCTTCTTCAAGAAACCGATGCCCAAATGGGGGGGCGATCTCAGCCACCTCAACTTCCAGGACATCCACTACTACGTCCGGGCCTCGGCGAATCAGGAGAAAAACTGGGACGACGTTCCCGAAGAGATCCGCAAGACGTACGATCGCCTGGGAATTCCCGAAGCGGAAAAGAAATACCTGGCTGGCGTCAAAGCGCAATACGAATCGGAAGTGGTCTACGGCAGCCTGCAGGAAGATCTGGCCAAGCAGGGAGTCCTGTTCACCGACACCGACTCGGCTTTGCGCGACCACCCCGATTTGTTCCGCGAGTATTTCGGGAAGGTCATCCCCTCGTCCGACAACAAATTTGCCGCGCTCAACTCGGCCGTCTGGTCGGGAGGCTCGTTCATCTACGTCCCCAAGGGGGTGCAGATCGACTTTCCTTTGCAGGCGTACTTCCGCATCAACTCCGAGAACATGGGGCAGTTCGAGCGGACGCTGATCATCGTCGACGAAGGAGCCTCAGTGCACTACGTCGAAGGCTGCACGGCCCCGACGTACAGCTCGGAGAGCCTGCACTCGGCGGTGGTCGAAATCATCGTCAAGCGCGGCGCCCGTTGCCGCTATACGACGATCCAGAACTGGTCGAACAACGTTTACAACCTCGTGACCAAACGGGCGATGGCCTACGGCGACTCGCTGATGGAATGGGTCGACGGCAACCTCGGATCGCGACTGACGATGAAGTATCCGGCGATCTACCTGATGGAGCCGGGCGCGCGCGGCGAGACGCTGTCGATCGCGTTCGCCGGGAAAGGTCAGCATCAGGATGCCGGCGCGAAGATGGTGCACTGTGCGCCCAACACCTACAGCCGCATCATCTCGAAGAGCATCTCGAAAGCGGGAGGCCGGGCCAGCTACCGCGGCCTCGCCAAGGTCGTCAACGGCGCCAAGCATTGCAAATCGAACGTCGTCTGCGACGCGCTGATTCTCGATTCGCAGAGCCGCAGCGACACGTATCCGTACATCGAGATCGATGAAGACGACGTGACGATCGAGCACGAAGCGAGCGTCTCGAAGATCAGCGAAGAGCAGCTTTTCTATCTGCGGAGTCGCGGGCTTTCGGAAGCCGAAGCCTCGTCGATGATTGTCACCGGTTTCATCGAGCCGCTGGTCAAAGAACTGCCGATGGAATATGCCGTCGAAATGAACCGTCTGATCGAGTTGCAGATGGAGGGCTCGGTGGGTTAGCGGCACAAAATCCTGGGTGCCTGCCGGCCATTGCTGAAGGACTCCTGTCATCCCGCGAACTGCTCTCGATCCACGTCATCTCGACCCGATAGTTTCTCAATACGATCCCATGAGCTCAGTATCGTCTCTCACAACACCCCGCTTGGCCGCCGGCTTCGACTCGTCAGTCTTCGAGGCCTTTGTATCGCTCCGCAACGAGCCAGGCTGGATCAGCGATTTGCGGCGCCGGGCGTTTGATGTCTACCAGCAGAAGCTCACAGAACCGCTCAACCCGGAAGAATGGAAGCGGGTCGACCTTCGACCGTTTCAACCGAAAAAATTCGCCCTGCGCGGCGAAACGTCGGCCCCCGCGCAGTTCGAGACGCTGCTCGAGAACCGCGCGGAGTTCGCGGGCGTCGTGTCGCACGTCGACGGCCATTGCGCCGTTTCGAAACTCGACGCGAAGCTGGCGGCCAAAGGGGTTCTGTTCGGCAGCCTGACCGATCTCGTTCGCGACCATCGCGACGTTCTCGAGCCGCATTTGATGACGCGGGCGGTCCAGCCCGAAGCCGATCGTTTCGCCGCCTGGCATTCGGCGTTCTGGACCGGGGGAGCGGTGCTGTATGTTCCGCGCGGCGTCGTGGTGGATGAGCCCCTTTACAGCCTGATCGGCCTGTCGACCGCCGGCGCGGCCGATCTCAGCCATACGCTGGTCATTCTCGAGGAAGGCGCGCAGGCGACGCTTCTGGAGGAGACCAGCTCGGCGAACTCCGATACTCCCGGAATGCACGTCGGCGCCGTCGAGCTGCTGGTCGGGCCGGGAGCCAATCTGCGTTACGTTCAACTCCAGAACTGGAATCAGCACGTCTGGCACCTGGCTCATCAAACGGGCATTGTGGCGCGTGATGCGTCGCTGCAATGGACCGTGGGAGGGATTGGCGCGCGACTCGCACACATTCATCAGCAAGTGACGCTCGACGGGCGTGGTGCATCGGCCGAAGTCAACGGCGTCACCTTCGCGACCCATCGGCAATTGTTGTCGTACTACACCCAGCAAACGCACAAAGCGCCCAACACGCGCAGCGACCTCCTCTACAAGGATGTCCTTCGCGACGAGGCGCGCGTCGTCTGGCGCGGAATGATTCGCGTTGATGCGGAGGCGCAAAAGACCGACGGCTACCAGCGCAACGACAGCTTGCTGCTCAGTCCCGATTGTCGCGTCGATGCCATTCCCGGCCTCGAGATCGAGGCTGACGATGTCCGCTGCACACACGGGGCGACGGCCGGCCGGGTTGATGCCGAGCAGATTTTTTATTGCATGTGCCGTGGCCTGTCGCGTTATGAAGCGATGCACATGATCGTGGAAGGATTCTTTCACGGAGTTTACGATCGCATCGCCGTCGAGGCGGTTCGCGAGACGCTCAGTCGGGCTGTCGAGCGCAAACTCGGCATCGGCCGCTGAGCCTGCCGTTCGAGCAGAATTCGAGCCTGAAGCGCGGTGCCTTGTTGCGATGCGATTGATACCGGCCACGATTCTCCCGTCACACCGTACCGACACACCTTATGTCAGACTACGAACCGGTCGCGAAAGTTTCCGAAATTCCGGCGGGTGGACGCAAGTCGCTGGTCTTCGACGATCGGGCCGTGCTCGTCTTCCGGATTGGAGACGACTTCTATGCCGTTGAAGATGTTTGCTCGCACGACGGTCAGCCGTTGACCGAAGGCCCGCTCGACGGGCATGCGGTCGAATGTCCGCGGCACGGAGCCCGATTCGACGTGCGAACCGGACGCCCCTTATGTATGCCCGCCGTCGAACCTATTGCCACCTACGAAGTGCAGGTCCGTGGAGACGATGTGCTCCTCCGCAATGCAACCTGATTGAATTCACCGAGGTGCCGCCATGCCTGATGAAACCGCCCTGCTCGACGCCCTTCGCCAGGTGATCGATCCGGAACTGATGATCAACGTTGTCGACCTGGGGCTCGTCTACGGCGTGGAGCAGTCCGACGACAAGGTCAAAGTCGATATGACATTGACGAGTCCCGCCTGTCCGGCTGGTCCGCAAATCGTCTCGCAAGCCAAGATGGCGCTCGAGAAACTGGACGGGGTTAAGGAAGTCGAGATCAAGCTCGTCATGAGCCCCCCCTGGTCTCCGGATCGGATGACCGACGAAGCCCGCGACCAACTGGGGATCTTCTGAACGCATCCTGCGCGAAAGTTTTCGCGATAAATGGTCGCAGTGCCACTCGTCTTCAATGCGACAAGTTCCGGTTCCGGGATCGTCGCTGATTGACGCTGAGGGGGGACGATTGCTAGTCTGACTTTCGGCGTGACTGGCTGAATAGTTCGTGTCGGGTCGATCGGCCTTTCTGCTTTGATTCCTCACCGGGAGTATGCCTCATTCAGCGAAAGGGTATGTTGCTATGCCGAAAGACCTGACAGTCGCCCAGTTGGAGCGGATGCTCGAGAAAAAGCGCGTCCGGCTGGAGAATCTCGTTCAACGGCGTGCAAAACTGCAAAAGCAGCTTGCCAAGCTCGAAGTGAGCATCGTCTCGATCGGCGGCGCCGTTCGGGAAGGTGGCAAGCCCCGCCGCGGACGGAAGCGGCCAAAAAATACTAAGACCCTTTTTGAAGCTGTCAGCGAGGTGTTGTCGCACAATAAGAAGGGCATCCCCATAAAAGAGTTGGCCGCCAAGATTCTCGAGGGAGGCTATAAGACCCGAAGCGCGAACTTCGAGAATACGGTCTACCAGATCATCTATAACAATCGCGACAAAGTCGCCCACGATGCAAAGACGAAGACCTATCGCCTGAAGTAACATTGCTATGCCCAAACGGATTTTGGCGTCAGCGACAAACAGCGTCTCCCTCGACGCCGAGGCGGCGATCGATCGTGTCCTGCAAATGATGGCGATTCGCGGCAAGAGCTGCGAAGAATCCGCCGTCGTGCGTTTTATCACCGAAGAGCTGCTCTGCGCCGGCGTCCCCAGGCAGTCGATCGTCGTCGACCAGGTGCACAAGCGCAGCCCCGCCGGCGGTGATACCGGGAACCTGATCCTCACCCTGCCGGGCACGGTACGTGG
>JAGVKR010000038.1 GCA_020050375.1 Planctomycetales bacterium | reverse complement strand
GGAGAGACCGTGCAGCGCCGCGTTCGCGACCGGCGCGTTGCGTTGGCCGGCGGGCACGATTACCTTGAACCGTTCCAAACTTTCCATGAGAAAGTCGCCCACCCAGTCACAAGGGAATCACGGCATGTCGGGAGTTCTGGAAATCGACATCGATCGCGGGACGCTGCTGGCCCTCTACCGGCAGATGCAGTTGATCCGGCAGTGCGAAGAGCAACTGGCCCGATCGCACCAGAAGGGCCTGATTCACGGGGCGTGCCACACGTACGTCGGACAGGAGGCGATCGCCGTCGGCGTCTGCGCCCATCTGCGGCGCGACGACGTGGTGTTCAGCACGCATCGCGGTCACGGGCACGCCCTGGCGAAAGGGGTTCCGCCCAGGCAGGTCTTCGCCGAATTGTTCGGCCGCGCCACCGGTTGCTCGCACGGCCGCGGCGGAAGCATGCACCTCTTCTCCCCAGAGAACGGGATGATGGGGACAAGCGGCATCGTCGCTCCCTGCATCCTGCAGGCGGCGGGAGCGGGATACAGTTTCAAGATTCTCGAATCCGATCAGGTCGGCGTGGCGTTCTTCGGCGACGGGGCGGCCAACAACGGCGCGTTCCACGAAGGGCTCAACATGGCCTCGATCTGGAATTTGCCCGCCCTCTTCATCTGCGAGAACAACCAGTTCGCGACGGAAGTTCCGCTCAGTTACTCCGCCGGCAATCCCGACATCGGCAGCCGGGCCGCGGCGTACGGTCTTCCCGGCATCTCCGTCGACGGCAATGACGTCCTGGCGGTCTACGCGGCGGCAGCCGAGGCGATCGCCCGGGCCCGCAGCGGCGGTGGGGCGACGCTGATCGAATGCCGCACGTATCGCACTCGTCCCCACGCCGAAGGGATGGGAGACTTCACCTACCGCACGCGGGAAGACGTCGACCAGTGGAAGAAACGCTGCCCGATTCTGACACTGCAGGAGCGACTGCTCTCTGACGGTTTCGCCACCGCCGACGAGCTGCAAAAGATTGCCGCCGAGATCGAGCAACTGGTCGCCGCGGCGCAAAAGTTCGCCGAAGAAAGCCCCGCGCCCGATCCGGGGACGGCGGCCGATCACATCTACGCTCCACCGCGCGTCGACGTTCGCCCCGTCTCGGCTCCCCTCGCCGGAACGCGCGAGATCACGTACATGAAGGCCACTCAAGAAGCGCTGGCCGAAGAGATGGCGGTCAATCCGCGGATCTTCGTCATGGGAGAAGGGATCGGCAAGCGGGGGGGGAACTTCAACACGACGGTTGGCCTTTACGACCTGTACGGCCCGACACGGCTCTGTGATACGCCGATCTGCGAGCGCGGGTTTGTTGGCCTCGGCTGCGGCGCGGCGATGACCGGCACGCGGCCCGTGATCGACTTTATGTTCGCCGACTTCATCCTCGACTCGGTCGGCGAGATCCTCAACCAGATCGCCAAGATGCAGTACATGAGCAGCGGCCGGCTTAAAATGCCGATCCTGCTGCGGGGCTGCGTCGGCATCGGCCATTCGGCCGCCACGCATCATTCAGGGAACTACTATCCGCTGTATGCCCACATTCCCGGCCTGCGGGTGGTCGTGCCGTCGAGCCCGTTCGACGCCAAGGGGCTGATGAAGCACGCCCTGCGCTGCGACGATCCAGTGATGTTCCTCGAACCGCGCGAGCTGCTCGGAATGAAGGGACCGGTGCCGACCGAAGACTACGAGATCCCGTTTGGTCAGGCCTCGGTCGTCCAAACGGGGAGCGACGTGACAGTCGTCGCCATCGGCCGGATGGTGCCGCAGGTTGTGCTGGCGGCGAAGCCATTGGTCGAGCAGGGAATCTCGGCCGAAGTGATCGACCCGCGAACCGTCGCTCCGCTCGACATGGAGACGATTCTCAAGTCGGTTGCGAAGACGGGCCGGCTGCTGATCGTCGATGAATGTTTTGCCCCGTACGGGATCGGCGCTGAGATCGCGGCAAATATCGCCGACCGCGGTTTTGACGATCTCGACGCCCCGATCCGCCGCGTCAACGGCCTGCACACGCCGACACCATACAGCCCCGCCCTGGAAGCCGCCGTCGTCCCGCAAGTGAGCCAGGTGACGCAGGCGATTCGAGAGCTGGTGGATGAGTAGAAGAGATTAAGAGTTGAAAAGTGAAGTTGCCGGCGAGCGGGGGGCGTAAGCCCCCTGAAGCTTTGCCGAAGAGGTCGACGGTGGATGCCGGAGTGAGTATGGAGCCTGGGGTAATCGCGTCAGCCCCCTGAACCTCCGCCGAAGAGTTCAACGAGTAATTCCTGATCCAACGCAAACATCATGTAACGAGAACCAATTGTCATTGATCGCACGATCACCGTGCCGCGCGACCCCCCCTGCCCCCCCTTCCTAAGGGGGGGAGAAAAGCGCGGCGCGAACGCCGCGGCGAAACCGCAAGCGTGATGTGGCGCTGCTCCCGAATGCACCGACTTTTTTCCCCTGACCCCTGAATCCCGACCCCCGAATCCTCTCTCCCAATGCACGAAATCACCGTTCCACGTCTGGGCTGGTCGATGGAAGAAGGGACGTTCGGCGAATGGCTGAAACGGGATGGCGACGTCGTCGAGCGCGGCGACGGCGTGTTTGTCCTAGAAGGGGAGAAGTCGGCGCAGGACATCGAATCGATGGAGCGCGGCATTCTGCGAATCCCCCCCGACGGGCCGAATCCGGGTGAGACGGTCAAGGTCGGGCAGGTCCTCGCGTTTCTCGTCGAAGCGGGGGAGACGGCCCCCTTCGAGCGAACTGGAGCGCCGGCCACGCCTTCCGCAACCTCTCCAGTCGCTGTCGCAGCCTCTTCATTGAACTCCCCTCCCCCGGCCGGACCGGCTGCCCGTCGCCTGGCCCGCGGGATGAATGTTGATTTGCAGCGCGTCCCCGGCAGCGGCGCCGGTGGCAAGGTGACGTTCGACGACGTC
>JAGVKR010000521.1 GCA_020050375.1 Planctomycetales bacterium | reverse complement strand
GATCGCGGCAAAGGGAGAGGGCTTCGAACCGATCGACGTTCGCGAACTGACGCTCCTCTCCACCGACGGATACCTGGCGTATCGCTACTACAAACAGCCCGACAAGCTCGAAACTCCTTTCGCCCTCGAATTGACAGCGACACGAAACGAAATCCAACCGGTCGTCGAGACAGTCGTGGCCCAGGCGCTCGTCGAGGCGGTCGTAACCGAGGACAAATCGGCGACGTACCGCTGCCGGTATCGGCTCAAGACCAGCGCGCGCCAACGACTGACGATCGACCTGCCGCAGGATGCCGAAATCCTCGACACACTGGTCGCCGGACAGCGCGTCGATCTGGAAAAAGGCGAAGACACCGGCTCGAAGGAGTGGGACGCGTTCAAAGTGAACGTGGCCCGCTCGACCCCATCGGACGAGCCGTTCGTTTTGGCCTTCGTCTTTCGTGTCCCGTTCAAAGATGTGCCGCTCAAGGGACGAGGGGGCAACATCAAGCTTCCCTTGCCACGAATCGGCGGCGGGGCCGAGGCGCGGTCGGCGGTCGCCATTCAGCAATTGCGGGCGGTCCTCTGGATTCCCTCCGAATTCTCGCTGGTCGGCATCCCGGACGATTTCACCCCCGCCCGAACGACCGAGCTCACACTCGGGCGCGGCGCTGTCGCATACGCCGCATCGACCGACGACGTCGAAAGCTGGTTCGGCGATTCGGCGGGCGGATTGTTCGCCTTCACTCCCTCGGGCAAGGCGTACGTCTATCATCGCCTGGGAACCGCCGACATCCTCAATGCGAGCTACTGGCGGACGGCGTGGTTCACATGGACGATCAGCGGCGCGATTTTCGTGATCGCGCTCATCCTCGCGCGCACTTCGTGGGAGAATCGGTTGTCGATCGTCCTTCTCGCGACGTTCGGCGCGGCGCTGTACGCGCTCCGCGACGCCGACCTGGTCGTCAACCTGATCGGCGCAGCGCGCTTCGGCCTGTTGGCGATGGCTGCCTACTGGCTGATCCACGCCCTGACCCGCCCCCGTTCCCCAACCGCTGGCATCAATTTCCGCCCGGCCGACCCGGCCACCGCCGTCTCGGCCCTGGGAGCCGTGATCCCGCCCCCCGGTTTGTTTGAAACGAAGCCGGAAGGGTGAAATGGCGGTTTTGGGGGTCAGTGGATGCGAAACCATCTTTCGGCGACGTGTTTCGAGAGCGTACTCGGATGCCATCCAACGATCCAATAGGGACACTCCCCGCCTTGGGCTCTCGGCAGTACAATCGGGGGATGAGTGAACGCACGGCAACGGTTAAGAAAATTGGCATCGTACTCATGGCGATCGGGGGGTGCCTTTTATTTACGACCGCCATGCTGGGCCCGGCCCTTGAGCCGCCGGTAGATACCCAGGTTCCGGCCCTGATTTCATTGAGCCTGATTGCGCTGGGGCTAGTCGTCGTGTTGCTCAATCGCCGCCGGCGCCCCTGACGTCTGCCGGTCATCTCCACCCTGCCCAGGGAAACTCGGTCCACTCCCGCCCGCTCCTCCCCGACGCTCAGGATCAACACCATGCAACTTCGTCCCTTGGGTTCCAGCGGCCTTTTGGTTTCGCCCGTTTGCCTGGGCACGATGACGTTCGGCACCCCCGTCGGCGTCGACGACGCCATCCGCCTCACCCATGCGGCCATCGACCTGGGGATCAATTTCGTCGATACCGCCAACGTTTACGAAGGATACGCCCGCTACCTGGGAAGCTCCGGCGGCGTTGCCGAAGAGATCGTCGGAAAGGCGATTCGCGACCGTCGCGACCGGGTGATTCTGGCGACCAAGGTGTGCGCGCCGGTCGGTCCCGGGCCTCAGGATCGAGGCTTGTCGGCCGTTCACATCCTGCGAGAACTCGATCGCAGCCTGAAGCGACTTCAAACGGATGTCATCGATCTCTACATCATCCACTGGCCCGACAAAATGGTTCCGCTGGAGGTCACGCTTCGGGCGCTCGATACGGCGGTGCGTCAGGGCAAGATCCGCTGCTTCGGCGCGTCAAATCATTCGGCAGCACAACTGTGCGAAATGCTCTGGCTCGCCGATCGGCACCATCTGCCGCGCGTGATCAGCTCGCAGATTCCCTTCAGTCTGTTGCGGCGCGAGCTACAGAACGATCTGCCCTTCTGCCGGCAGCACGGGATCGGCATCACGCCGTATCAGTCGCTGCAAGGAGGGCTTCTCACCGGCAAATACCGCCGGGGCCAGCCGCCGCCGGCCGACTCGCGGGCCGCCGAAAAGCCCGACTGGGTCTGGAAACAGGACGACGCTTTGTTCGACCGACTGGAAGCGATTGCCGGGCTGGCCGCCGAGGCGGGCGTGCCGATCACCCAATACTCTCTCGCCTGGACGCTCGCGCAACCGGCGATGACGTCGCTGATCGTCGGCGTCAAGACGCTCGAACAAGTTCAAGAAGCGGTTGCCGCGGCCGGCGTTGTCATTCCGGCCGAACATTTGTCGAAGTTGGATGCGATCTGCCCGCCTCCCTGGCGACAACCCGACCCGATTCGAGGTGGGTGATTTCCGTCGACACTGATCGCTGTCCTCTGTAACTCTTACTCCTGATGCCTGGCCCCTGCCCACGCGCCCCCCCCTGCCCCCCTTTCCATCGGGGGGAGAGGGTTTGCGCGTCTTACATTACCAACCGAAGAGGGAAGTCCTGCGGGCTTCGTAGCGGACCGGCGTGACGATGACGCTCGAGCGTTGCGCGGCGACCGGGGCTGGAGCGGCCACGTAGTAACCGGGCTGGCCGCCGTAGCTCACGTACGCAGGAGCGTACTGAGCGCGGTAGCTGTAGTAATAGCCGTTTCCGCAACACCTCGGGGCGACGTAACAGGTGTTGCACGAGGTCGTGCAAGCCGGGGCACAGGTCGAGCAGACGGGCGCGCACGCGGGGGCGCACGAGGAGTAGCACGTGTTGCAGGAAGTCGGCGCGTAACAGGTGCTGCACGAGCTTGGCGCGTAGTAGGTCTAGTAACCGCTGGAGCAGCTATTGCACGAACGACCGCAACGATTGCATGCATCGGCGGAAGAAGCTCCGAGCAGCAGCGCCACAGCGGCAACGACGAGTCCGGTGGCAACCATTGACTTGCGCATCATGATTTTTTTCCTTACTGAAGAAAGGTGCGGGAAGCGGCACAACAAAACGGTGAGTGCCGCAGTTCCTGTGACACGACGCTAATTGTCAAAGTAAACGACAGGTTTGGCCTTCGGTCAAGCAAAGCGGGGAATTCGGATTGGAATCAATCGTCCAACGGTATCGGTGGTTCCGGTTGTGGCCGGCGGGATCAGGACGTTTCTGCGGGTCCGGAGCGGGTTTTGTTGTGGATCTCCAGCAATGAGCCAACCGCGACTCAAGCGCGATCCGCATGCATCGCAACCTTTCTCCAGCCTCCCCTGTCCATCCGTAGAGAATTGCGGACAGCCCATCGGAGACGGGCCCTTTGGACAGGGCATTCGTCGGAAAATTGCACAAACCGGCGGAGACAGGGATTTGGAGTTTGCGGGACAATGTTCAATCAACATAGAATGAGGGGCGACGCCGGCGTCAATCGACCGCCGGGTGTGCTGGTCGGAGAATGCTGATGATTGAGAATCGCAAAGTCGTCGTAGTGATGCCCGCCTACAATGCCGCGAAGACGCTCCGGCGGACAATCGACGAGATTCCGCGCGACGTGGTCGATGCCTTACTTCTGGTCGACGACGGGAGCTCCGACGACACCGCCGAGCTGGCCCGCTCGCTGGGGATCGAAACCTTCGCCCACAACTCCAATTACGGATACGGCCG
>JAGVKR010000729.1 GCA_020050375.1 Planctomycetales bacterium | reverse complement strand
CGTCGCCGGCGAACAAGGTGAGCGTGGGACGCCGCCCCTGCCGGCGGAGCACGTCGGTCAGCTTGTGTGCGGCGATCGAGAACAGGAAGACTTCGATCGGCGTTTGATCGTTGTAGTTGGGAAGGCCCAGGAGAAAGCCGAGAAACGTCTCCTGGACGACGTCTTCACTGTTGGCGCGGTCGCGCAGCCGGCTGTCGACGAACGCCAATAGCCGTCCTTCGAACCGGGCGATGCACTCGGCCCAGGCCTCCTGATCGCCGGCACGGATTCGCGCGACCAGCAGCTTGTCGGCTTCGTCAGAGGGCATGGCGGGCGTACGGACTGGCGGGTGACAGAAAGATAAACCGGCTGGCGAACGGTTCGCCGCATCGCCTGCTTCAGGCGAGGCCAGGCGACCACAAACGACTCATTCGCCCTCGCCGTTTTCTGCGGCTATTATAGTGAATCTCAAAACCGGACCTCCATCGAGTCGGCAGACGCACCAGGTCCAAACTGGTTGCGCAGTGCGCATCATCTCCCCATGTGGAAGCGGATCCATGACAGTTCTTCGTTCGCGACCGCTCGATCTTGGCGTTTTATTGGCGATTTTCCTGATGGGATTGTCGTCGCAGGGGCAGGCCGCCGATCCGCCGCGGTTCGAACCCCGCGAGATTGATCCCCATGTCGGGGACGTTTGTTATGCCGTGACGCTGGCGGACGTCGACGGAGACGGAAAATCCGACATCGTCGCCGTCAGCGAGAATCGCGTCGTCATCGTCGCAGGGGGCCGGGCGACGCATAACGTAAAACTGTACCTCCATCGCGGGCCACGCTGAGATCGTGTGAACAATTGTAGTGTGGACTTCAGTCCACACGAAATGTGGTCTCGTGTTGGCTAAAGCCAACACTCCAGATTGTGGTGAGCGGCGCTGCTGGCAAGACTGAAAGTTCTGTCGTCTGCCGCGTTGTGCATCCGTTAACGAAAAAAATTCATGGACTTCCTGCAACTCAAAGACAAAACGATCCTCATCGTCGGCGTCGCCAATCGGAAGAGCGTCGCCTTTCATGTCGGGCGCGTGCTGTCCGAGGCGGGAGCGAGCGTGATTTACTCCGTTCGTTCGGAAGAGCGCCGGCAACAGGTCGCAAAGTTACTCCCCAGTTCGTCGATTTACGTCTGCGACGTCGAGCGGCAAGAGGAGATCGACCGACTGTGCGATGCTGTGGCCGCGGAGCATGGCACGTTGCACGGGCTGGTGCATTCGATCGCCTTCGCCGACTACTCGGCCGGCTGGCTGCCGTTTCACGAGACGCCTCGCGCCGCGTTTCTGCGGGCCATCGACATCTCCTGCTATTCGTTCATGGCGTTGTCCAACGCCTTTCGCGACGTGCTCGATCGCGAGCAGGGGAGCGTCGTGACGATCTCGATCTCGACAACGAGAATGGCCGCCGAGAATTATGGCTATATGGCCCCGATCAAGGCGGCCCTCGATTCGGCCGTTTGTTTTCTGGCGAAGTCGTTCTCGCAATTCTCGCAGGTGCGGTTCAATGCCGTCTGCCCCGGACTGCTCAAAAGCTCCGCATCGGCCGGGATCCCCGGTTACGTCGAGAGCTACCTCTATGCCGAGCAAGCGACGCTCCGCAAACGGGCTGTGCAGACCGAAGAAGTCGCCAACGCCGTGGCGTTTCTGCTCAGCCCGCGTTCGTCGGGGATCAACGCGCAGGGCCTGGTGATCGACGCAGGAATGGCGATCAATTATTTCGATCAGGGGCTGATTCAGCGAGAACCGCCGGCAAGATAGTTCTTCTTGACCAGCCCTTTATTCACGGGTAGTGTTCATTTAGACGCTGCATGCGCTTGTCCTTTTGGGATGCTCCGGAATGAGTGCGACAACTCAACTGCTGACTGCCGAAGACTTGTGGAATCTGCCGGCTCACGGCGGACGGCGTGAATTGGTCCGCGGAGAGATGAGAGATATGGCTCCTGCAGGTTCAGATCATGGATACGTCACCGTCAGGCTGACGATCTTTCTGGGCAACTACGTACTCGATAATAAGTTGGGCACGCTGTTCGCGGCCGAGACGGGATTTATTCTCTCGCGGGATCCTGATACGGTGCTCGCTCCCGATTTGGGCTACGTTCGGGCCGATCGAGCTCCATCGGCAGAAATGCCGTCCGGCTTCTGGATCGGCGCACCGGATCTCGCCGTGGAAACCGTCTCTCCCAATGAATCTGCGGCAAGCGTCGATCGCAAAGCTCAGGAGTGGCTCGCTGCCGGCTGCCGGATGGTCTGGGTCGTCCACCCGCGACGGAAAACGATTACCGTTTATCGTTCAGGTAAGGCTGGTCGAACGCTTGGCGTGACAAATACGCTCGACGGCGAAGACGTCGTGCCTGGCTTTCAAATTCCGGTCGTAAAGATTTTCGGCTGACGTCGTGCCAGCGAGCGGCGGGGTTAATCCCCGCCGTCCGATTCCCGCCGGGATCAACCCGGCGGCTCGCTTTGGCGTCTCTCAAGCCAGAATCGGCTTCACCACGTTGCCCGCAACATCGGTCAGGCGGAAGTCGCGTCCCTGGAAGCGGTACGTGAGCCGCGTATGGTCGATGCCTAAGAGGTGCAGAATCGTCGCGTGGAAGTCGTTCACGTGGACGATGTCGTGGACCGAGTCGTAGCCCAGCTCGTCGGTCTGGCCGTGCGAGAAGCCTCCCTTGATTCCTCCCCCGGCCATCCAGATCGAAAAGCCCTTGATGTGATGGTCGCGGCCGCTTCCCTGCGCCATCGGCGTGCGGCCGAATTCGCCTCCCCAGATCACGAGCGTGTCTTTGAGCATGTCGCGCTGCTTCAAATCTTTGAGCAGGGCGGCGCACGCCTGATCGACTTCTTTCGCCGTCCCGGCGGAGTGCTCTTTCACCGCGCCGTGGTGGTCCCAGTCGCGGTGATAAAGCTGAATGAACCGCACGCCCCGCTCGGCGAGTCGGCGGGCGAGCAGGCAGTTGGCGTTGAACGAACCATCGCCTCCTTCCGTGCCGTACATTTCGAGAATGTGCTTGGGCTCGTTCGAGACGTCCATCAACTCGGGGACGCTCGCCTGCATGCGGAACGCCGTTTCGTAGGCGCTGATCCGCGTCGCGATTTCAGGGTCGTCGACGACGTTGTTTTCGAGCTGGTTGAGCTTCTGCACCGTATCGACGATGTCGCGCTGCCGGTCGATGGTGACGCCAGCCGGGTTGCGGACATACAGCACCGGGTCCCCCTTCGAGCGGAATTCGACACCCTGGAACCGGCTCGGGAGAAACCCACTGTGCCACTGCCGCGCGGCGATCGGCTGCGCCTGCCCGAACTTGCCGGTCGACGTCATCACGACGAAGCCGGGCAGGTTTTCGCTTTCGCTCCCCAGGCCGTAATTGAGCCAAGCCCCCAGCGCCGGCCGGCCTGAAATCGTCGTGCCGGTGTTCATGAACGTGTGCGCCGGGTCGTGGTTGATCGCCTCGGTGACCATCGAGCGGATGATGCAGATCTCGTCGGCGACGCCGCCGATGTGCGGGAAGATCTCGCTAATCTCCTGCCCCGACTGACCGAACTTCTCGAACCTGTGCTGCGGCGCGAAGCAGGTGAGCTTGGCCCCCTGGAGTTGGGCGATCGGTTTCCCCTTGGTGAACGACTCGGGCATCGGCTGCCCGTTCATCTCGGCCAGCTTGGGTTTGTAGTCCCACGTTTCGAGATGCGACGGGCCGCCGGCCATGCAGAGATAGATCACCCGCTTGACCTTCGCCGGATGATGCAGCGGACGGACGACTCCCGCCCACTTGTCGATGGCAGGCTTCGCGTCGGCGGCGAGCAACCCGTAGATTCCCGAGAACTCCGGCTTGAGAAGCGACGCCAGAATCGCCGTGCCGATACCGGCCGTGCCCGTGCGGAGGAACGTGCGGCGGTGAATGCTGTTGTCAGTGGTCATGGAATTAGCCAGTCTTCCAATCTCAATCCAGGGATCTTTTCGAAATCTCTCGTATTGTGAGTTACCAGAGTGAGATTGTGCGCGATTGCGGTTGCGGCCAGCAACAGATCCACTTGCGGGACGACAATCCCCATCGCCTTCATTTCATTGACAGTATGTTGGTTTCCAAGAGGAAACTCACGGGTCGATGTCCCGTGGCATTGTCGCTTTTCTCTCCCGCTCGATTTCCTCAAAAATTCGGTCATCTTCCTCTGACCAGTCGCTAACCCCGCGGATAGAAGATTGCTGCACCGGCCCCGTATTTGAGACGTCGCGGACTTCGATTTCGACGGCCGCTCCCTCTTTGAAACCCGGATGATCCGTCAACTCAATCGTGCGGCCGTGAACGACACCATGCAAGATTCGCATCATCAACGTCCTCCTTCTTTGTCGTTGCCAAGACCGACACTTGCTTCCAATTCTTTGAGGATCTCGGCAAGGGGTCGGCCACCGGTCTGATTGCGCGCCTTCTCTATCTCTTTGTCGTCTAACATCAACTTCGCGCGATCGTAGAGCAGTTTCAGGCACTCGACTTCAGGCAGAAATCGCCCCACAGTCTGCCCGTCTTCATCGCGAAGTTCGACCTCGTGATCCAAGTCCTGAAGCTTCTCGCGAAGCGCCTGGTCGATGACGATCGTAGTCATAAAAGCGGTCCCTTGAATCCCCCCTACGGAATGGCTCGCTGCAAAACGTAGTTGCTTTATTCTAACGGCAATTCAGCGGTCGACCAAACAACTTCCTGCAGGAGCATTGCCAGCAATCTATGCCTGCGACATCAACTCCCGAATCGGCCTCCCATCCTGCAGAATCGGGACCGGACGGCCGGCGAAGTTGGTGAACGCCACGCGCTCGGCGTCGATACCCAGGTGTCGATAGACCGTCGCGAGAAAATCCTGAACGCCGACGATTCGGTCGGTGACGTATTCGCCGCGGCTGTCGGTGCCGCCGATCACCTGTCCCTCGGCGATTCCGCCCCCGCTGAAGAGCAGCGACGTCGCGTTGGGCCAATGGTCGCGGCCCGGTTGCATCGTTCCCGTCGGAGCGCTCGCCCGGCCTTCTCCCGTGCTGGCAGAATAAGAAATCTTCGGCGTCCGGCCAAATTCGCCCGTGACAATCAGCAATGTCCGCTTGTCGAGTCCCCGCGCCCGCAGGTCTTCGACGAGAGCCGTGACCGCCTGGTCGTAGAGCGGCGCGCGGAGCTTCATCGCTTCGAACACATTGTGATTGACAGCGTGATCGTCCCAGTTCTGCACGCGGCCACAGAGGGGGCCGTTGAAAGTCGTCGTCACCAGGTCCACGCCCGCTTCGACCAGCCGCCGCGCCATCAGGCACTGCTGACCCCACGCATTCCGGCCGTAACGTTCGCGGACCGGCTCCTCTTCCTGGGCGATGTCGAACGCCTTGCGCGTGACGCTGCTCGTGAGGACGTTCCAGGCCTGCGACTCGAATGCGTCGAGGGCCTGCATGTTCCCCCGTCGGTCGATGTCGCGCTGAATTCGGTCGAAGCTCTTGCGGAGGTCGATCCGCTGACCCATTCGCTGCGCCTGCGCGGCGTCGGCGATCCCCAGGTTGGGGACCGTGAACTTCGGATCGTTCGGATCACCCGAGACGGCGAACGGCTCGTACGACGGACCAAGATATGCCGAGCCGATATAAGGAATCGGGTTCACGCCGACGTAGTTGGGCAGCGTCCGCGCGGGGTCGCTCCGCAAATAATGCGTGATCGAGAACAGGTCGGGATCGTCGGGCTTGTTCTTCAGCTCGCGAACCGGATGCCCCGTCAGCAGTTGCTGCGCCCCCTGCTGGTGGCAGAACCCGGTGTGGACCAGAGACCGCAGAATCGTGAACTTGTCGGCCAGTTGAGCGTGCCGCGGCATCAATTCGCTGAACTGGACCCCGGGCAAGCGGGTCGCGATCGGATCATACGGCCCGCGGTACTCGCTTCCCGAAAGCGGCTTGGGATCGTACGACTCGAGGTGGCTCATCCCGCCGATCAGCCAGACGATGATGATGGCCGTCCGCTCGCGCTCCGTCGCCATTCCCGCCTCGGCCCGCAGCCGCAGCAATTCGGGAAGCGTCAGCCCGCTCAGCCCTGCCAGGCCGACGCGCAGAAACTCCCGGCGATGAACCAGCCGCGGTCCGGGGCAGGTCGACGGAAACGGAGTCGAACGAGCGGTCATCGTCGAATGAATCTTGTGACGCTATGGATCGAACCGGGGACAACGCATCAACAAAGTATCACATATTCGCTGCCATTGGCCAACCGAAAGTGGCCGAACGGTTGAAGTCCAAGGATTCTCGGCTGAACAGAAACCAGAAAAGCAACCGGGAGGGTGAAACCCCAAACGAGACGTGCGTCGTCAAACGCAACTCGCTCGGAGTTCCACCCTCCCGGGGTGAGACTTCCATCGGCAATCGATCGAATCGACTGCCGGTCGCCGGTTACCAGCAGCGGCCGTATCCGTACCCGTTGGCAGGATAACCATATGCCGGGTAGCCGTAGACCGGAGCGCTGTACACCGGCGGTGCAATCACCGGCGGGGCGTACACGGGATACGGACGGTAAACGGGGCCGTAGTAGCCGCCATAGTAACCTCCGTGGTAGCCGCCTCCATGTCCTCCATAGCCATAACCGTGGCCGCCGTGCCAATGGCGAACCAGTTGCACCGAAGCGCCACTGTTCACGCTGTCGCCGGGTCGATACACGGCGGGCTTCACCGTGAGCGGCTGGTCTGCAGCGGCGCGCGCGACGTCAAACGTCAGCGCAAGGCAGGCGAGCAAGCCTGCGACCACCAATGCCATCGTTCGTTTCCGTGACATGACATCTCCTCCCCAAACACCTGGGGCCAACGAGCCTGCCCTTTCGGGCAAGCCCCACCTGAAAATAGGCCGGAAAGCACCCTGCTTTCCTGTTGCGCCACCCCACGTGCCCACAGTCGATCTTGCATCTCTTGAGAATCATACGGGTGTGATTCCCCGAGAATCAAGCGCCGCCGCTGACAAGTTTGTAATGCGCTCCGCGTCGAGGATCGCCGCACCCCGTCGATCGAGCACCTGCGACATCTTCTCCGAAGAATGGGCAAAATGGGGCGACAATTCCAAGGGCTCGCTCAGCCGAAGGCGCGATTCAGCCCGTTCCGGCGTGAGTCAATTGCAAGGAAGACAAAAAGTCTCGTAGTGAGCGGGGGAGACTCAGATGTGACACGGTGGGGAGTCTTGAGTTCTCCCGTACTCCCCCACTCCCCTTCTCTCCGTCTCTCCGTCTTCAATCCCCGCAAACTCAACCCCGCCCCCGCTGCGCCAGCCGCTCGCGGATCTCAGGAAGCGGGTACTCGATCAGCGGCAGCGACTGGCCGGGGAGCTCCTGCAGGCGCTGCCAGCCGCGCGTCACCAGGGCTTCCTGCGTGCGAACGTATTCAGGATCGAGCTGCCTTTTGTCGAAGGATCCCTCGACCGTCACCGGGGGGAATCGTTCGTCGACGATGAACTGCGCCTGCACCGGATTGCAGCGGATGTGCCGTTCGGGATGCGCGAGCAGCGCCCGCGGCTCGATCAGCCCGATTACGAAGCTCAGGTAGAGGTCGCTGTCGTACATCTCGGCGACCTCGCCGCCGCACACGTCGCAGAGATAACCGCGTTCGCACTTGGCCATGTTGTTATTGTACGCGATGGGAGGGAAGGGGCACAAAGGGACAGAGGCGCAGATCGATCTGAACCGCCGGATGCGAAATGCACACCGGGTGCCGGGGTCAAAGCGGGAAATTCATGCGTGACATGAATCGCCATCCGCGTGATCAGTGGAAGGCGGCCCTCGGCAGGCAAGTAATGCGAGCGTGGCCCCGCGTTGGGCAACGGGGCCACGCTCGCGGTTTGGTTCCGATCCTGCTTTTTACTTGCTCAGAGCGATCTTTGCTGCCGCGCCGGGTGCCGGGGTCAAAGCGATTGCCTGAGAGGGCACGTGGCAGCGTGCGACCGGTACGTGCCAATGAAAGCTTTGCCGGAAGGTGCTCGCGAGCGTGGCCCCGTTCGCCGATCACGGGGCCACGCTCCCGAATTGATCCGGCCGAGCCCCGCTCTTGAATGACACTGCGGATTGCGACGTGAGCTGTGTCAAGTTTTTCCGCTTTGACCCCGGCACCCCACAGAATTCGTAACGCAAGGAGTTGCTCTCCTCGCGGCTTCCTGCCGATAATCGCTTCTCCGCGAACAGCCATTTTGCCTTTCAAGGGAACAATTCATGGATAGCGCCCTTTTCG
>JAGVKR010000382.1 GCA_020050375.1 Planctomycetales bacterium | reverse complement strand
CGGGTCGAGCAGCAGCGTGCCGGTCGGGCCCGCCGCGGCGGTCAGATCGGTGTAACCGCGATACAGCAGCAACTGTTCGCTCGAAACTTCGACCGATCCGCCGGCTCCCCCTTCCGCACCTCCGCGGGCGATGATCTGACCGTAAAACGCCGTCACCTCGTCCGACCAAACCACGACGTTGCCGCCGTTACCGTTGACGAGTGCATCGGCACGAATCGCGACGTCGGCGCCGATGTACGTCCGCAGGGCGCTCTGCACCTCCGCGTTCGTCCCGTGCCTGTCGCCGCCGATCCGCACGCTTCCGCCGCCGGCATTCCCCGAAACATCGACGACCGCCTGGCCGGTCAGACCGACCCGCGCTCCCAGGAGATCGACTGTTCCCCCGGTCATCCCGCTGGCGGTCGACGAGGCGTCCACATGACCCGAGACGAGCAACGTTCCATCGAGACCGGCATCGAGTCGGATATGACCACCGTCGACTGCGGCGATCGTTCCATCGACCTCTATCGCCGGCGCCGAGACCGAGATCGCCCCGCCGGGAGTCGTCAAACTGCCGGTTTGTGTAACGACCACCTGTTCGTAAGCACTGATTTCGATCGTTCCACCCAGTGAGCTGAGCGACGAATCGACTGTGACTGTTCCGCCAGTCACGTGAATATCGCCGGTCCCGACGGCCGTCGGCCCGGTGAACTGCACGACGCTCTGCTGTCCGCCGGCGATCGTGAGATCGGCCTGGAACTGCGAATCGAGCCCGTTGACGTTGATCGCCAGACCGGACGCCGTGCCGTCCTGGAGCTGAAGCGCGCTCGTCGGATCGGCAAACGTCACCTGCGGTCCGCCAACGCTCGTCAATTGCGAACTTCCCGCCGTTCCGCCCGCCGACAAGTTGACGTCGGAAATCGTGCCCCCGATCGTGAACGATCGCGTGGCGGCCGTCAGCGAATCGGTCACACTCTGGATGTTGCCGGAGAACTCGACGGTCGAAGTCGTGCCGCCGACGGTCAGACTGACCTGACCTTCGTTCGTTCCCAAGAGCGAGTACGCGGCGCTATCGACGGCGCCGTTCACGAACAGGATGGAGTCGGCTCCGGTTGTGGCCGCCCCTTCCCCCGCGCCGGCGAAATTGATCCCGCCGACCGGAATCGGGTCGCCGTTGCCGAAGTCGACGACGAGGGTCTCCTGATCGCCCGAGCCTTTGATCGAGACCGACGCGACAAGGTCAAGGTCCTTGCTGAACACCAGCGCCCCGTTGACGGTGACCTGCAACAGGTCTTTCCCGTCGGCTTCTTCCCGAATGACTTCGAAGACGTCGGGAGCCCCGTCCGCCGGGCCGACGGCGATCACCACGGCCCCGGCATCTTCGGTGATTTCCACAGGCGGAGGAGCCGCGACCGCCGCGCCGTCGAGAACCCGCCGGTCTTCCAGCCTCCGCAACGAGAGCCTGGCGTACTCGCGGCCGCCAATTTTTTTGCGGGGTGTCCGCGCGTGCAGATCGTCGCGAAGACGGTCGAGACAAGCTTGCCACCAGGGCGTTTGCATCGCAATCAATCTCCGCAAGAAAACAGGCCCGACTCAATCCGCAACCGGTGTCAGGACGCTAAAACGCAACAGGTTGTTGCCTGAATGCCACAAGAGACCTTCATTATCCGTGGGCTCTCCCGGCTGTGTCAATCACCTATGCAGGACAGGACTTACGTTTCGCCAGGCCCCCCACACCAGGGGCCGTACCCGGTATGGATGCAATTGATGGACCGAATCGGAGGGATTTATGCCGAGAGACGATGCGGCCGACTCGTCGAGATGCAGGGATCGGGGATCAGTAATCAGGATCCTGTGCCGGGACTACATCCTGCTCCCTGAACCCTGCCTCCTGACACCTGATCCCCACGAACCACCGGTCGAGCTCGCGAGCCGCTGCAAGTTGCTGCGCTCCAATTTGCCCGCCGTTGATGGATTCCGCTCCGCTGCTAATCACGGGTTTTTTCCGTCGATGGTCCTCGACACGTTCCGCCCACGCGTCTCTCGCGGATTATTTCTGACGGCGGAGATCATCCGCAACTTCATGGCTCCTACGGTCAAAGCCGGCTTCGTGTGATCCTGGAGAATGGCTGGCGGCGCATGGATTGGCACGACTCTTGCCTGCTCTGACAGAACCGGAAGTGTTGACTGCCGCACGGAATCACAAGGGATTTGGGGCGAATGGGATTGCTGGCGCTCCTGGGCACCGGTAGACTGATTTGAAACGGGATAGGGCAGAATGCGGCATTGTCCGGAAGTGATGCGTTAAAATGCACGTTTCGAAGACGCTCCGAATGTGGGTTCCGCTCGCGTTGATCGCGAGTGCGCTGGCGTTCTACCCCACGCGGGTGACCGCCGGGTTCCTGGGGAGCGACGAAGTCGGATTTGACCCCACGACGTATGTGAACGCGACCACCGAAATGGCCATCCC
Organism: Planctomycetales bacterium; assembly: GCA_020050375.1. GTDB lineage: Bacteria > Planctomycetota > Planctomycetia > Planctomycetales > Planctomycetaceae > SIAF01. The sequence continues at coordinate 1,315 of JAGVKR010000382.1, read as the reverse complement.
GTACGGCCCTCCGGCGGGGATCGGCTCGCTCACCGGTCCGGACCTGACGATCAGTTTTGGTTCAAACGTGAAGCCCTTCAAGGACGAGTCGTGGGGGAACTGGTCGGGGGCGTCCCCATTGCCCGACGTCCTCTGGACGACCGGATTCGCAAACTCCATGACGATGGATTTCAGTCCGTCATCGACCGTGACGACCTTTGGTTTCGAGGCGGAGCCGGCGGCGTGGGCCTTGCACGACATCACGGCCGAGTTCTACAACGGGCTGACTTTGCTCGGCACAATCCTGTTCAGCGTCGATGGCGACGGGGGGGCACAATTGTTCGCGGCCACTCTCGACGATTTCGGAGCGGACCTCGGCAATGTCGACAAGTTTACCCGTGTGGTCGTGTCGAGCGACGCCGATTTTGCGATCGGCCGAATCCGCTATGCGGCCACTTCTTCGGCGGTCCCCGAGCCGGGGGCCATCGCCATGTTGCTGGGGGCCGGCGCCATCGGGATTCCGGCGCTGATCATCCGCCGCCGCCGTGCGAATCGGCAACGCTGATTGCGCCCGCGTTTGTGCGCTGAGTGCCGGGGTCTAAGCGGTCGCTGGAGATCACGCGCCGCAGCGTGACACCCTTCGAGTGAGCGAAGGCATTGCCTGAGCCAAATCACGAGCGTGGCCCCGTCGCCGACCAATCGCCAGCCACGGGGCCACGCTCGCGGACCCTAAACTCCCAACTGCCGATCCGGGGCGATTCCGCGGATTGCAAGTCACGCGCCCGATGGATTTTCCGCTTTGACCCCGGCACCCGCCAGCCGCAGATGACGAACGGTCTTGTGCACTGCCGGCAGCTCGATTTCACCCACAAAAGTATTGACAGCGCCTCGGGGCCGTCATCACGATGGAGTGATCACGGCTTATCCATCTCGACAAACCCGAGGAATCAGAGACGTGAACGAAATGTCCATGGTCGCCGAAGCGGATTTGCAGTTGTGCCGGGAATGCCGAGGTGTCGGTTATTTCACGCTCCAGTCGCGTGAGCGCAGCGACCGGTCGAGAGTCGAATGCCCCGTCTGCCACGGCACGACGCGACAGGGTGATGCCGGATCGGTGCGACCGGGCCGTTCCATCGATGCCCCGCCCAACTTTGCGTCCGGGAAGATTCCGCGCTAGGCCAGAATGCCGTCGACAACCCGGCCATTAATCCCCCTCGAGGACACCCCCCCCTCGGGCACGCTTGTGTTTCGACTCTGCGGGTTGCATCTCGTCTCAACCGCCGGTCTGTTGGGCTGCGGCGGATCGCAAGAACTGCTGGGCTCCCTCCTGCTGTTG
>JAGVKR010000304.1 GCA_020050375.1 Planctomycetales bacterium | reverse complement strand
GCTGGGGATGTACGTCTCGTTCGCGGGCATGGTCACGTTCAAGAAATCGCACGTGCTCCGTGAGGTGGTCAAAGAGATCCCCCTCGATCGCCTCCTCGTCGAGACCGATGCGCCCTACCTGGCCCCGCAACCCATGCGCGGCAAGCGAAACGAGCCGGCATTCGTCAAAGCCACCGCCGAGTGCCTGGCCGATCTTCTCGGAATGCCGCTCGACGACTTCGCCCGCCAGACGACGGACAACGCCTGCCGGCTGTTCCGCATGACAATCGATTCACCCGATATGGCGCAAGTGGGGGAGACGGAGAGATAGGGAGACGGAGAGAAAATCGCTATTGAGCGGTTCTCTCTCCGTCTCCCCCACTCTCCTTCTCTCATTCTTCGTCCCCTGCCCCCTCCCCTCCCATGTCACTCGACTGGCTCAAGCACGCCTTCGCGATCGAACCAGCCAGCGCTTTCGAACCGACCGAAGTGCAGCGCGAGCTGGTTGATCGCGTCTGCCGGCAGATCATCGTCCGCGAACTGACAACACCGGCGATGCTGTTTCTCGAAACGGTTCGCCCACTCAACTACGTGACGGGACAGACGCTCCAGTTCTTTACCCCGCTGCTTTCCGCAGTCGGCGGTGCAACGGCTGCCGAGCAGTTCGCTACTTTCCTCGAGCATCGCGGCTCGATCGACTATCTCTGCCGCCGGGTCGAAGAGCTGAGCCGGGAGGAACCCGCAGCGCCGCCCAAAGAACCGGAGGAAAAAAGATAAGAGGACATTCCGCATTAACGCGATTGAAGTAGAACGGCCCCATCTGCCCTGTCGCCAACCACAAGCATCACCCAACATGGGATCGAGCGCACGGAATTACGGATACGCCAGATAGCACGGATACGAGCGGATGGGCCGACGCCGGCGAGTTGCTCAGTTACAATGAGCATCACGAGAATCGTACCGGCGCTTCACCGACAACAAGGAAACACAGACCGCCGAAGATCAGGCCTCGCACAACTTTTCACGTATCCGTTTCATCCGCGCTATCCAGCGTATCCGCAATTTCCTGCTTTCGATCCATTGTCGGCGCTGTCCCATTTTATCAATGACCCGCCGAAGCCGGTGCGCCTCTTGCTTTCGCTTTCTGCACGGGGTAGACTGAATGTCGAGCGGCTATCCCCGCGTCCGAATACCGGGTTCGCAGATCTTCGTCCCGGGGTGTCGGGACTGCGCGAACGCGCTTCAATCCAGCTTGCTGGAGCACCGCTCTGCATTTGGCAGCCGCTCCGTCGGAGGCGCTGATTCGATGTCGAAAGGGCCACCTGTGACGATCGAGCAATTGAAAAACGTTCACCAGGCGCAACCGTTCCAGCCTTTTCGGCTGCACCTTGCCGACAGGCGCGACTTTGTCGTCCCGCACCGTGAGTTTCTCTCGCATTCGCCCAGCGGTCGAACGGCAATTGTCCACGGCGAGGGGGATGCCTTCAGCATCATCGACTTGCTGCTGGTGACGGAGATCGAGGTTCTGCCGCACGCGACGGCAGGCAAGTAGCGACTCTGGCACGGCTGTGCCTACCCGATCCCCGGCACCGGAAAGCCCTTGCACAGATCCTTGATCTCGCCACGAACTCGATCGATCACAGCCGCGTCTTCCGGCGAACGAAGCACCTGCAAGATCCACGCCCCGACCTTTTTCATCTCGGCTTCTTTCATGCCGCGCGTCGTGAGGGCCGGCGTTCCCAGGCGGATGCCGCTGGGGTCCATTGCCTTCCGCTGATCGAAGGGGATCATGTTCTTGTTGACGGTGATCCCCGCTTTGTCGAGCGCCTTCTCGGCAATCGCACCGGTGAGACCTAATGGAGTGACGTCGGCCAGCATCAGGTGATTGTCGGTTCCACCGCTGGCCAGCTTGACCCCTCCGGCCAAAAGTGATTCGGCAAGCACTTTTGCGTTCGCGACAATCTGCCGGGCGTACGTTTTGAATGTGGGCTGCAGCGCTTCGAGAAAGCAGACCGCCTTGCCGGCGATGATGTGCTCGAGCGGCCCTCCCTGCATTCCGGGAAAGACCGTCTTGTCGAGCGCCTTGGCGTTGGCCTCCTTCGTCAGGACGAAACCCGCGCGGGGACCGCGCAGGGTTTTGTGCGAAGTGCTGGTCACATAATCGGCGACTGGCACCGGACTGTTGTGGATCCCCGCCGCGACAAGCCCCGCGTAATGCGCCATGTCGACCATGAGCAGCGCGCCGACGTCGCGCGCGATCTCGGCGAAGCGGGCGTGGTCGATTTCACGCGGATACGCGCTGGCCCCCGCGACAATCAGCTTCGGCTTATGCTCGCGCGCCAGCGACACGACCTGGTCGAAGTCGATCCGATGGTCCGACTCGCGGACGCCGTAGTGCACCGCGTGATAGAGCTGCCCGGAAAAGTTCAGGTTCATCCCGTGCGTCAGGTGCCCCCCGTGCGCCAGGTTGAGCGCCAGGAACGTGTCCCCCGGTTTGAGGACCGTCAGATAGACCGCCATGTTGGCCTGCGATCCGGAATGCGGCTGCACGTTGGCGTGTTCGGCCCCGAACAATTGGCAAGCCCGATCGCGCGCCAGCGATTCCACCACGTCGACGTACTCGCAGCCCCCGTAGTACCGCTTGCCGGGGTATCCCTCGGCATACTTGTTCGTCAGAACGGTCCCCGCCGCTTCGAGGACGGCGGCGCTCGTGTAGTTCTCCGAGGCGATCAGCTCGAGCCCGTCGTGCTGACGGGTCATTTCGTGCGCGATGGCCGAATACAGTTGGGGATCGACGGTTTGCAGGAGCGACATGGGAGGAAAAGGATTCGGGATTCAGGATTCGGGATTCAGCAGCACTTTGCTTAGCCGCGAGGCGCAGCCGAGTGCTTCGGTCTCACTCCGACACGTTTATAGTTCACCCGAGCTGACCACGCTACTCAGCCAGCGGGCCGGCCGGTATCCTCGGAAGGGACCGATTTGGCGTATCCGCACCCGGTCCCCCGTTCGGTTGATCGTTCGTGCTCGTTTGTCGACTTATGGCCTCTCCAAACCCCGAATCCCGCGTTACGAATTCCCTCCCGCTGGAGGGAGAACGGGTCGCCTTCACGGGGATTCTGGCGTCGATGACGCACAAGCAGGCGCAGACCCGCGTCGCCGAGTGCGGCGGCTCGTCGACCGACCATGTCAGCCGGCAGACGACGATGCTCGTCGTCGGCGAAGAGGGGTGGCCCCTCGAGCCCGACGGCAACCCGTCGGTCAAATTGCAGCAGGTCGAGCT
>JAGVKR010000379.1 GCA_020050375.1 Planctomycetales bacterium | reverse complement strand
TGTAGCGATTGGGAATGGCGACGATTCCCGTCGCCAGCCCGCCACGGCTGATTTGCATCACGTTCGCGTCGTTGCTGGCGGCCCGCGACAAGCCACCCGTCTGGACCGGGATCTCATGCCGCTGCGCCAGCTCCACGAGCCGGCGGTGGACGATGGGGTTGACGTTCGGACCGCGATAGAGCATCGGTCCCAGTCCGAGGCTGACCTCGCCGTACTGTTTCATGTCCAGGGTCGGACAATCGGTGGCATGGGTCACATCGACCGCGATTCCCAGTTGGGCGTCGATCGAAAAGGCACTCGTTTGCGCGCCGCGCAAGCCGATTTCCTCCTGCACGGTGGAGACGGCGAAGACTGCCGCCTGCGGATGCTGTCGGGCCGCCTGCTGCAAGGCCGTCATCACCACCCAGGCGCCGACCTTGTTGTCCATCCCGGGGGCCGCGGCCAGGTTGTTTCGCAATCGGCGGAATCCCAGCTCGAACGTCACCGGATCGCCAACAGCGACCACCTGCCGCGCCTCTTCGCGGTCCTTCGCGCCGATGTCGATCCACAGATCCTTCAACTCGGGCACTTTTTTGCGATCATCGGGGGAGAGCAGGTGAATCGGCTTGCGGGCAATGACGCCCGGCACGGCGCCGTCCCGGCCCCAGACGACCAGGTTCTGGCCGATCAGCATCTGGATGTCCCATCCGCCAATCGAATCGACCCAGAGGAAACCGCGGTCGTCGATGTATTTGACCATCAACCCGATCTGGTCGCAGTGGCCGGCGAGCATGATTCGCGGCGAACCTGCCGGATTGACGGCAGCAATCACATTTCCATGCCAGTCGGTCCGGACTTCATCGGCAAATTCACCGACAAAGGCCCGAACGACCGCCTGCACCGGTTGCTCATAACCGGAAGGACTGGGGGAGGTCAGCAGGTCTTCGAGAAACTCCAGAGAACGATCGTCCATGGCGGTCAGCGTGTGAAAGACAATGAAATTCGAAGCGTTCAGCCGCGAAAGATCGGCCCTGAAGTATATCCGAAGGGGGCGTCCTACCAAAGTGGCAAAGCGAGTCGTGGGGCGTCTTCATGAGTAGGGTATTTTCCTAATTTCTCGACAGAAACCCAGTTTTCATTTGACGATACGATTTTCGGTCGTTACAGTCCCGAGATACCGATGCTGGCGCTCAGCACACTGATCTTCAAGCCCGTTGATTGGCATGCTGCGCTGTGCAATCGAGTCCCCATGGACGGATTCCGATGGGCATTATCGCTGAGACTGGTTTTTCTGTCTCACGCACTTCGCCCCGAATGGGCAGGCCCGTGATTGCCATGCCCTTGATAGCGATGTGCCGCGACCGGCCACAATCCGGTCGATGGATAGGGCCACGACATCTCCGACCGGCTCGAGATTTACAGGCAGAGTCGGTGATTCCGGTTCACACAGGATCGTGGACCGCGGGATTGACGGTCTCCATGCCCGACAATCTCCATGCCCGACAAGGAGGATAACGATGGAACTTGATACGCTCCTCAATTCATCAGTGCCGATAGATTCTATGGGAGCCTTGGCCGAGCGCATCGAGCGACTTGTGCGCCAGCGCACCAGCGGCCTCGTTCGTGACCTCAAGGTTTCGGTCTTGCCCGGAGAAATCGTGCTGACGGGGCGTGCCTCCACCTACTACGCGAAGCAGCTTGCGACTCATGCCGCTCTCGACGCCGTCGAGCATCTCACGCTCACAAACGACATCGAAGTTTATTAGCCAGCTTCGCCAGGCGGCCGGCCCTCGCGAGCCGGAACTTTCAGCGGCGCTCGTAACGCTGTTCTTCTCCCCGCCATAGCCGTCCGATGTTCGCCCGGTGCCGAACGAGGATCATTAGCGGCGCCAGCAGGCTGAAAGCCGCCAGACTCCAGTGCTGGGCGCCAAACGGATCGGGTTGCAGCAGCCACAGTTGGCAGGCGCCGAATGCGACGGCCGCCAGCATCGATGAGAGCGAAACGTAGCGCCACAGGGCGAACGTCGCCAGAAACACCCCAGCCGCCGCCAGCGTCGCCCATCCCCCCAGACAGACGATCACGCCTAGAGCCGTCGCAACTCCCTTTCCACCGCGGAAGCCGAGCCAGCAGGGGAACATGTGCCCCACGATCGTGGCGACCCCCGCCGCGACCTGCCAATGCAGGAAATCGGCGCCGGTGCGATCGAGCATCAGCGGCGCCAGACCTCCCACCGGCAAGAGTCCCTTGGCGGCATCCAGCCCGAGCACAAGGAGCCCCCAGCGACTTCCCAGCACGCGTCCGACGTTGGTCGCCCCGATGTTGCCGCTGCCGTGCTCCCGAATGTCGATCCCGCGCACGAATCGCGCGCACAAGTACCCGAACGGAATCGAGCCGACGAGGTACGAGGCCGCCACCACAATCAGGCCGAGCGCGCGGGGATCCATTATTCCAGCAACTCGAACGAATCCAGAAATCGCTTTCGATCCTCTTTGGCCGAGGCGAATTTTGCCGCTTCGGTGACGGTCATCACCTGGTACAGCCGGCTGCCGACGATGATCAGGCGGTAGTAGTGCGCGTCGCCGTCATCCTCGACGAAGGCGAAATCACGCGCGGGCTGGTTGCCGACCGTCACCTTCTCTTCATGCAGCAACTTCTTCTTCCCGACGACATCGGCCTGAATGTTCGCCAGGCGCTGCTCGACGGCCTCGGGAGCAACTTCGTCGACGGTCGAATACATGACCGTGTACCCCCCGCCGGTCTCGAGCTCGACTCCGTGGCTGACCGCTTTATCGTCGTCGAGGGGGATCTGGATCGCTTCGCCGGGCAGCAGCACGGAGTACTTTCCTTCGGGATTGCGGAAGGACTTCCATTCTCCGCCATCCGGCTGAACTTCGATCGGGGGACCGGAATTGGCGGCCGTTGAACCGTCTTTCGAAGAGCAGCCCACCGCCATTGAGCACAACAGAACCGCCAGCATCCAGCGAAACGCCATCATGGAATCACCCATCCTTGCCCTGCGCCGACTGCGTTCGATCAATCCCCGGTCGCCCCCAGTCGGTTGGTGGAACGCCACGGGTCGCGGAAAGAATACCTCTCCCCGGCTGCGAGAACAAGAATCGCACCCGGGCGGGAGCCCGCGCTACAAATCGTGCTTCGCCGTGTGAGTGGCGATCCTTTGCGATTTGAACGTGATCCGGCGAATCAGGCGGCGATCGCCGGCAGTGAAAGGGCGCCCCAGATACATCCGCAGAAACCGCAATCGCACCCGGCTCGACAGGCGTTCTGCCGAGAAGTTGAGCTGGGCCAGGTCCTTGACGATCCAGCGCAGCGCGAGCTGTCGCTGCTCGCGGACGCGCCCCAGATCGATCACGCGAATGTCGGGCTCGCCCGCATGGTCGCAAAGCAGCAGGTGATTGAGATAGAAGTCCTGATGGTGCAACCCCGCGGCGTGCATTTTCCGCGCAATGTCGGCGACTTCACCAGTCAATTCGCGGAGCACATGCTCCATGCCGGGCAAACTGTGCCCACCGATTACGGTTTGTTTGTCAGGACCAGAGTGCTGTGGCTGGTGGTGAAAGCCCAGCCGGCGCCCGCCGATGAACTCCAGAAGATTGCACCTTGCCGGCAACGCTTGCGTGATCAATAGCGACCGTCCGCCGATTTCGCCGAACGCGACGGGGGTCATCGTCGGAATTCCCGCGCCGATGAATCGCAGAATGGCTTCCCATTCGTTGCGCGCCCCGTGGATCGGCCGCGCCCCGTGCAGCCACGGCATGATCCGGTCGCGCCACGCCGGCGCGCCGTGCCGCTTCAGGTAGAACACGATCGGCCCCTCAGGTCCCTCCAGCGTGATTCGCGTTGTCTCGCGTGTTCCCACACGACGGACGGCTTCTCCCCCTTCCAGGTCAAACAGTCGCTGGCACGTCGTCAGTCGGTGGTCGTGAAGCAACCGGGCAAATCGCCGATTGACGAGGAGCCGGCCTTCGTCCCACGCTTCGCATTCGGGCACGTGGGGGGAATTGTCAGGAGCGCTGCTCGCTGGCCCGAACGTGACATGTGGTGCGGAATGCCGTGTCGTTCCACGATCGTGGGCCGGTGCGATCTGCGGTGCGGCGGACGAAAGCCCGAGATTCCCCATCAAGGCCTCCTCACGCCGCTTTCGTGCGGGCCGGGTACTTTTCGAGCAACGTCGAGGCGCCGCGGAACACCCAGTCGACGCCGAGCTCGCGCATGCAGCGGTGATGCGACAGCGGGCAGATCCGCTGCTGGCACGGGCCGCAATCGAGCTCGAGCTGCAGGTGCAGGCTCCGTTTGTAGAAGGTCTCGCTCCAGGCGGTGTGCGTCGGGCCGAACAGCGTCAGCACCGGAACGCCGAACGGCGGCGCGAAATGCCGCGGCCCGCTGTCGGTCGTCACCAGCA
>JAGVKR010000261.1 GCA_020050375.1 Planctomycetales bacterium | reverse complement strand
GGCGGACGAGGGGCGGGTTGACCCGGTACAGGTCGAACCGACCGAATTCCCAGTGACTCAGCCCCGACGGCAGATGCGCGATTTCGTCCAGTGTCGGGCTACACCGCCACCCTTGCCATGCCAAAAGACCGGCGTGCAGGACGAGCAGCAGCACAACGGCCCGCCGCATCAATGATCCTTTCGACCGGTCGTGAAATGTGAGGGCCGTAAATGAACAACCAGGCGAGTCGCACCCCCCCTCCCTCAATCCCCCCGAGAACGGGGAGGGTTGGGGTGGGGGAGATATCGGGAAGCAATTCATTTACACTTTCGTCACTTTATCGCATGCGAAAAGCAGAGGTCAAGAAGCGTTTGTGCAAGCCGGATGATCCGAACGGCATGACGGACTGTCGGGGGGGCAACCGGTCGATTGCAAATCAATCCCGTTCTGATAGGCTCTCCCGCCGAAAGCGCGAATAACAGACGGGATGTGATATGAGTACGCGGAGCTCCAGTCGATCTCTCCGGCATTCGAACGGGCGATCGAACGGTCAACCGGCCCTTGCCGAGAGCAATGGGCGTTTGACCAATCAGGTTTCCAGTCGATTCCGACGCGGAATTTCTCGCGTACGGCTCCTGCCTTCCGTTCATTTGGAACAGACGCACGAGGCACTGCTTCAATCCGGGATCAGTACCGCTTCCGACCGATTGAGTGTCGATTATTCCGGACGAAACGTTCAGCTCCAATTGTCCGGCCGGGGAATCCCGTTGTTGGAAGGCGTCTGGGAGACGGCGGTTTCTCTCGATGGTCGCGAGGTCGATTGCCGCGGAACCTGGGAAGCGACTTGCTGGAACGCCGACGAAGATGCCGACTATCTCGAATTGAAGCTGGAGGTTAAAGGCCTCCTGCGGATCGACCGGCAGTTGCTGCTCCCTCGCAAAGGTCATCTGGCAGTGCTCGCCGATTCGGTCGTTGCCTCGACGGCCGCGAAGATCGTCTATCATGCGCGTTGGTCGCTTGCCGCGGGAATGTCGGGCGATCACGAGACGGCGACGCAGGCCGGCACGATCCGTGGCAAAGCGGGGTCTGCCCGAGTCTATCCCTTGGCGCTTCCGTCCGAGCGGTTCCGGCAGACTTCCGACCGGCTGACTTCCGGCTCGGGCACTCTGGAGTTGACGCAGCATCAGCCGGGCAAGGCCCTGTATGCCCCACTGGTGATCGACTGGGCGCCAGAGCGGCGTCGATCGGCTTTGCTTTGGCGGAGACTTACTGTCTCTGAGTTGCGTCGACCTGTGGCAGCCGATGTCGCGGCGGGATTCCGCCTGCAAGTCGGCCGCGAGCAATGGCTCATCTATCACAGCCTGCAAAATACGGGCGAGGCCCGTTCGGTCCTGGGACATCACACCTGGTATGAAACGGTGATCGGGTCGTTTCGACGCAATGGCGACGTCGACCCGCTGATTCAGATCGAATAATCCTGTCGCGTCACGATCTGTTTGCCTCTCGCCCTTCACTTCCAGACAGACCTCATACATACTGGAAGTGACGCTCGAGCGTGCGTTCCGATGCACTGCGATGTGCCGTTTGGATCGCGCGTCACGAGATTTCTTCTCCCCGCTTGTTCGAAATCGCGTGAAGACACCATGAATGCGGTGATCCTCGTAAGATTCGGAGCCATTCCCGAGGTCGGTCGATTTACCTACGCACTGGACGAACGCCCCGAGCGCGGGCAATCGGTTGTCGTCGATAGTCACCGCGGCCCCGAACTGGGCGTCGTGCTCGATCTCGTCCGAAGTCAATCGGACACTGTCGCTCCCGCGAGCAACCCCGAGCCTGCTGGAGCCGATGGCTGGCAGGTCCTGCGAGCGGCGACCGTCGACGATCTGGCGATGCACGACCAGTTGCGGCAGGAGGCCGGATCCGATTTTGCCGAGTGGCAGGAGCGGATTCGTCAATGGGGCTTGCAACTGGAATTGATCGACGTCGAATGGACGCTCGATCGCCGGAAGCTGATTCTCTATGTCCTCGGAGACCGTGGCGCCGAGACGACGAAGCTGGCACTGCAGGCGGCCGCCGAAGGACAAACCGTGATCGAAGTCCAACCCGTCGCCGCCGATGGCGTCGTCGCCATGCCTGCAAGTGGGGGGGGCGGCTGCGGCAGCGGGGGCTGCGGCTGCCATGAGTGAGACCTTTCTCCGATCGACACCCGACCCTCTATCCGAATTCTCATGAGCGAACAGACGCTTGACGAGCTGGAGACCATCCATCGCACGCAGGGTGCGGCGGCGACAGTCGACCATTTGATCTCAGCGCTCCGTGCCGAGAAGCGGTTTCACCCGTTGTTCGATGCGCTGCTCATGAAGAAGCGGCTTGAATGGGGGCTCCCGCTGACGCGCCCGACTTCGCTCAAAGACGTCCCGGACGCGCGTCGCGACGAATTCGAGCGGTTCTACATCGAAAAGGCCCGTGAAGTGGGGCAACTTCTGCTCTCTGAGGGCTCGATTCCGCAGGCCTGGAACTATTTCCGGGCGATCAACGAGCCCGAAGCGATTGCCGCGGCGATCGAGGCGCTCCCCGACAACGAGAGCGTCGAAGAGCAGGTGATCGAAATCGCCTTGTTCAACGGCGTGGCGCCGGTCAAAGGGCTCAAGCTGTTTCTCGCTTCGCACGGAACCTGCAGCACGATCACCGCCGTCGATCAGCAGTTTCTGCAACTCGCTCCCGAGGTGCGGGCCGGCTGCGCCCGGGTGATGGTCCAAAAACTATACGGCGATCTTCGCGAGAACGTTCAGCACGACGTGCTCCGGCGGCAGCCGATGACCCCACCCGGCCAATTGCTGCGCGAACTGATCGCCGGTCGCGAGGCGCTCTTTGCCGACGATAGTTACCACATTGACGTCTCGCACCTGAACGCGGTCGTGCGCTTCGGCCGAGCCCTCGACGCGGGTTCGGAGGAGCTCGACCTGGCATTGCAACTGGCGCAGTACGGGTCGCGGCTGGCGCCCCAGTATCAGTATGCGGGCAATCCTCCCTTCGATGAGTTCTACCCGGCGCACATTCAGTTTTTCAAAGCATTGCTGGGGCAGGATCGCGATGAAGCGCTCGACTACTTCCGCAAGAAACTGGGAGACGACGTTGCCGACACCGATACCCAGTTGACGGCCTACGTGCTCGTCGACCTCCTGCAGCGACTCGGGAAGAACGACGAAGCGCTGGAGATCGCGTGCAAGCACCTTGCCGAATCCGGCGAGGAGTTCGGCCTGTCTTTACCTGAGCTCTGTGCCCAAGCAGGACGATTCGACCTCCTGGCCAGTCTGTCCCGTGACCGCAACGACGCGGTGCATTACGCTGCCGCGCTGATCGGCGCCAAGAAGTGACCGATGTCGTTTTTCGATGCCAATCGCGCCGCGTGGAATCGTCTGGCGGCCGGCGGCAGCCGGTTCGCGAAGGTGGCGACTGACGACGAATGCCGGCAGCCACTGGCGACGCTCG
>JAGVKR010000227.1 GCA_020050375.1 Planctomycetales bacterium | reverse complement strand
TCGGTCACATTCGAGGGGCGGACGTTTCGGCTCTTTCAGGCGGCGCAGGCCACTGTCCGGCACGTGCTGGGGGAGTTCTACTGGAAAGTGATGGTCGGCGAGACTGTCGCAGCGAACGATTACATCGCCCCGCCCGAGATCGTCTCAGTCGAGGTCTCTGGGGGACCAGGCGACGACTCCGATCGGATAAAGGCCAAGCAACGTGTCGCCGCGCGCGAGGTGAACTGCTCGCTGGGGACGTACGTCCCGCACGACGAAATCGAACTGGCCTTCGGCGTCAAAGACCTGCCGCGCGGGTTCAAAGTCGCGCCGAATCAGCCGTCACCGATCGACAAGAGGATTTACGCCTGGTGGGCGACCATTGCCGCAATACTCGCGATGATGGACGGCGTGCTGTCGATGGGGCTGGCGTCGCAGCCGGTCGATCAGGGGATGTTTTTCGTTGCGCTGCTGCTCATTTCGATCGTGCCAATCGGCATGTTGCTCTACGGGCGTTCGTTCGAGCAATCGCGCTGGGCCGACAGCGATTTCAATCCGTACGACACTGGGAGTGACGAGGACGACGAATGAAGTGCGGATCAAACCCTAATGTAGTGAATCAAAATTGCATTCCATTCATGCGGCACTCAATCAACGGAAGCGTTTCTCCCTTCCCCCCCGGCGGGGGAAGGGTTGGGGATGGGGGGCGAACGTCAATGGGCGCCCGAATTCACCCCTTCCCCCAACCCCTCCCCCGTCAAGGGGGCGGGGAGCAAGTGATATGTAGATACCGGGTCGCTGGCCGTGGCACCCGAAAAATGATCCATCGACGTGAATCACGACGCTAGTTGGAGAAAGGAAGGGAATCGATGCTGCTGAAAGGCTATACCATTTTTTCGCTGCTTGTGGCCGCGGGATTTGCGGTCGCGGCCATCAACGGGTGGCGACTGTTTGCCCCCGCCGCGGCCGGAGGGCTCTACGGAGGCGGGCATGGTTCCAGCGGTTACCACTCGACCTGGCATGGGGGGAAATGATGATGAACTGGCAGTTGCTTTCGGCGACATTGGCGTTCGCAGAAGTCGATATCGCATTGGGCGAACCTTCGGGGACGGGGCTTTTGTTTCAGCACATTGCCGCCGCGGTGATCTTCTCGATCACCGGCATCGTGGCCTTCGGCGCCAGCTTGTGGCTCATGAACAAATTCGCCCCGTTCTCGCTGCGAAAGGAACTGGAGGAAGATCAGAACACGGCCGTGGCGGTGATCATCGGTGCGATCATCATCGGCATGTCGATCATCATCGCCTCGGCGATTCACGGATAACGATGAATCGCGCCCCGCTCTTTCTTCTGTACTTCAACGTGCTGGTCGTCGCGACCTGCGGGCTGATCTACGAGCTGCTCGCCGGGACGCTCGCCAGTTACGTGCTCGGCGATTCGGTCACGCAGTTCTCGCTGGTGATCGGCACGTATCTTTCGGCGTTGGGAGTCGGGGCGTGGTTGTCGCGGTTCATCGTCAAGCGGCTGGCGCGGGCTTTCGTCGAGGTCGAGCTGGCGGTGGCTCTGCTGGGGGGGACGTCGGCGCCGCTGCTGTTCTTCGCATTTGCTCACCTCCGCTGGTTTCAGGCATTGCTGTTTGCCGAGGTCTTCGCGATTGGCGTGCTGGTCGGTTTGGAGCTGCCGCTGCTGATGCGGATTCTGCGCGATCATCTTGATTTCGACGATCTGGTGTCGCGCGTGCTGGCGTTCGACTACATCGGTGCGCTCCTGGCGTCGCTGCTCTTTCCGCTGTTTCTGATTCCGCATCTGGGGCTCGTCCGCACGTCGCTCGTTTTCGGAATCCTGAATGCGCTCGTCGGCCTGTGGGGGACATGGCTGCTGCGCCCGATCCTGACAGGCCGCGTCGGAGGCCTCCGAATCCGGGGCGTGTTCGTGGTCGGGCTGCTCGCGGCTGGATTGCTGCGGGCCGATCGCCTGACCGATCTGGCCGAAGAGGAGATGTTTCCCAACCCGATCGTCTACACGCGGACGACCCCCTACCAGCGAATCGTTGTCACCCGCAAAGACGCGGACTTTCAGCTCTTCCTCAACGGCAACCTGCAATTCAACTCGGTCGACGAATACCGCTACCACGAAGCGCTCGTCCACCCGGCCCTGATCGCTGCGAGGGCGCCGCGAACCGTCCTCGTTCTCGGCGGGGGAGACGGTTTGGCCGCGCGGGAGATCTTCAAGCACGCGTCGGTCGAATCGGTCACGCTGGTTGACATCGACCCGCAAATGACGTCGCTCGCCGATCAGTTTCCGTTGCTCCGGGAGCTCAATCGCGATTCGCTCCACGACCCACGGCTCAAGCTCGTCCACGACGACGCGTTGATCTGGCTGGAACAGACCCGCGAAATATTCGACGCCGTCATCGTCGACTTTCCCGATCCGAACACGTTCGCGCTCGGCAAGTTGTACACCAAACGGTTCTATCAATTGCTTCGGCAGCGACTCTCGCCGGAAGGGGCCATCACGATTCAATGCACATCGCCGCTCGTCGCGCGATCGTCGTACTGGTGCATTGTCCGCACTCTGGAGGCGGCGGGCTTCAAGGTCGCTCCTTACCAGGCGTCGGTGCCGTCGTTCGGGGTCTGGGGCTATGTGCTGGCGCGGTTGACCGTCGAGCCGAACCCGTCGCAACTGCCGGACGAGCTGCGGGGCCAGCTTCGGTTTCTCAATGACGAGACGCTGCGGAGCCTGTTCGACTTCCCGGAAGATTTTGCCGCGGTCCCGGTGGAGATCAACCGTCTGGACAATCAGATGCTCGTGCGCTACTACGAAGCGGAGTGGAAACGGTGGAATTGAAGCGGCGCGATCTCCTGGCGACGTTTCTCGGGCTGCCTGCCGCGCTCGCGTCCGGCTGTCGATCGCCGGCGCCGCGTTTGCCGGCGGAGGGGGAGATTGTCGGCACTTCCGCCGGCATCGGGCATCGCCTGCGCGATGGCTACCGCCCGACACCGGCAGAGAATCGTTGGCAGACGACCGAGGTCGCGATCGTGGGGGGCGGCGTGGCGGGCTTGTCGGCGGCATGGCGGTTGAAGCGGGCCGGGTTTGATGACTTCGTGTTGCTTGAGCTCGAACCGCAGGCGGGGGGGACATCGCGCAGCGACACGATGCGCGGCATTCCGTGTCCGTGGGGGGCGCACTATCTCCCCGCGCCGCTCAAGGAGAATCGGGCTCTCGTTGCGCTCTTCAACGAAATGGGAATCCTCGAAGGGCACGACGGCGACGGCGATCCCGTCGTCGCCGAGCAGTTCCTCTGTCGCGACCCGCAGGAGCGTTTGTTTTTCGAAGGCGCCTGGCACGAAGGGTTGTACCCCCATGCGGGTGAGACGGCCCGAGACCGGCAGGACTGGTCGGCGTTCCAGTCGCAGGTCGATCTCTGGGTCGCTTGGCGCGACGCCCGCGGCCGGCGCGCGTTCACCATTCCTGCGGCCGCCGGTTCTGACGATGCCGAAGTCACTGCGCTCGATCGACTCAGCATGGCCGAGTGGCTCGTGCAAAAGGAACTGACATCGCCGCGATTGAGGTGGATGGTCGATTACGCCTGTCGCGACGATTACGGACTCACGATCGAGCAGACGAGCGCGTGGGCCGGGCTGTTTTACTTCGCCTCGCGAGTTTCGCGGCCGGGCGCCGAGCCGCGCCCGCTTTTGACATGGCCCGAAGGAAACGGGCGCCTGGTCGCTCACTTGTGCGGACCGGTTTCGGAAAACATCCGTGCCGGCTGGGCTGTTTCGGAACTGATCCCCGCCGCCGACGACAGGCAGGCGGGGGTCGACGTCATCGCTCTGCGCGACACGGGAGACGACGTCGCCGGCTACCATGCGCGACAGGCGATCTTCTGCGCGCCGCACTTTCTCGCGCCGCATTTGATCCGCGGGTTCCGCGCGGCGCGACATGCCGATGCGGCGGAGTTCGAATACGGAAGCTGGCTCGTCGCCAATCTGTATCTGAAAGATCGACCGGCGTCGGCCGGCTTTCCGCTGGCGTGGGACAACGTCCTCCACGACAGCCCGTCGCTGGGGTATGTCGCGGCGACGCACCAGCAGGGAATCGATCGGGGACCAACGGTCTTCACGTATTACCTGCCACTGTGTGACGACCAGCCGCGGGTGGCGCGGCAGCGCTTGTTGAACCTCGATTGGCCCGAGTGTGCCGAGATCGTGCTCGCCGATCTCGAGCGCGCCCATCCGGACATCCGCCAACTTGTGGAGCGTCTCGACGTGATGCGCTGGGGGCACGCGATGATCCGC
>JAGVKR010000631.1 GCA_020050375.1 Planctomycetales bacterium | reverse complement strand
TGGAGGAACTCGCGACGGCCAAAAAAGCCTTCCATGGATTGTGTGTTGTTTTCGTTTGGCTGCATGATCAGGCTATGTCGGGCCGACAAATCGTCCCGGGGGCGATCGTTGTCTCGATAATGTCCGAAACGGTCAAGCGCGTGTTATTGATACTCATCAGCGTAGCATAGCGCTTCACCTCTGAGGAGATGGCCCGCGCTTGAGGCGGGTCGCGAAACGCATGCTCGGGGCTTCGACGAACGTGTAGAGCACGTGCGCCGCAGCAATGCTCGTCAGCAGTGCGACCAGCAGACAGGCGGCGGCCCCCCAGGGGGTGACCGAATGATTCACAATCATGTGTTCGTGACCGAGCGTCGTCACGACGTGAGCCACGGGGAAGTGGATCAGATACAGGCTGTAGGAGATCCGACCGAGGTATTGCACCCAGCGGTAGTTGAGTGCCGTACCCAGTCGTCCGCGGCGCCCGAGCACGTAAATCGCCACGCCGGCGACGAGCGCGATTGTCAGATCGAGCGACCAGCGCCACCCGACACGCACCGCCACCAATCCGACGTACCCCCAGAACACGGCGGCCGGTACGCGCCGGTCGAGAGCCCACCAGGCAGAGCACCCCAGAAAGAACATGCAGAAGAAATGCATGATCCAATCGGCGCTGCCGGCGGGGCCTCCCAGTTTGAGATTCCAGAGGAATAACGAAAGCAGGGCGAGCGGCCCGAAGAGGGCCAGCATGGCGATCGAATCGGCGCGACCGTTGGCCCTCGCTTCGCGCAGCGAGAGTCGCTGCGCGATCCCCAGTCCGATCACGTACATCAGATAGAACTGGACTTCGATGCACAGCGTCCAGAAACCCGCCGAGAGATTTTCGTAGCCGAGAATGTTCTGCACATAGAACAGATGCGCGAGCAGCACCTTCCCCGACAGCGGGGGCTCCATCGGTGTCGGAACGTCCAGAGGAGTCTTGAACCCCAGGTGCAGATGAAAGATCCAATGCACCAGCATGACGACCGCAATCGTCGTCCAGTATGGCGGATCAAGGCGGATCGACCGCCGCAGCGCGTAGTTCCCCACGTATCCGGGAGTGATTCGTGCGTCGCGAACGCTGTAGGCGATCACGAAGCCGCTGATCACAAAAAACACCTGCACGCCGATCCAGCCATGATCGAACCAGACCTGGAGCACGCGGGGGACCACCTCGGCCGCCGGCCCGGGGAGTGGCCCGTAGCGGAAGATGTGATAACAGGCGACGCTCAGGGCCGCGATCCCGCGCAGCGCATCGACAAACGTCGATCGCCCCTCGAACACCCGCTGCTGCGTGAGGCTTGAGACTTGAGGCGTGAGGCTTGAGGCAAATGTCGATTGCCCCTCGAGCGCCGGCGGCTGCATGAAACCCAATTCTCCCGCACGACTGAAATTCGTCGTCGCGTCTCCGTGTTCCGGTGACCCGCGCCGGATGCAATGACCTTCATCCACCGTGCCAGCGGCCGGGGCCGATGTCAACACGACGGCGAGGAATTCATTCTTGAACGCCGCTTGCATCGGATATCTCCGATGCCTCGCCTTGAAACCGTCGCGCCGGCGTCGAATTTCCCGCTGCGGTTCGTCACAATACAGCCCGGTCAAAAGGTGAGCGAGAATACGAACATTCTGAAGGGAACGACGATGGCGGCGCAGACGGGAAAAGGGGCGGCGAGTGATCTGGAACAACTGGCGATCAACACGATTCGCACGCTGAGCATGGACGCCGTCCAGGCGGCGAACTCCGGCCACCCGGGAGCCCCGATGGGAATGGCCCCGACGGGATACGTGCTCTGGCAGCGCATCCTCCGCTACGATCCGCAAGACCCGATCTGGCCCAACCGCGATCGCTTTGTCCTTTCGGCCGGGCACGCCTCGATGCTCTTGTACTCGATCCTCCACCTGGCGGGAGTGAAAGAAGTCAGTGCCGACTACAAAGTCCTCTCCAGCCCGGCGGTCTAGCTCGACGAGATCAAGCGCTTTCGCCAATTGGGGAGCCGCACACCCGGCCATCCCGAATATCGGCTGACGACCGGCGTCGAAACCACCACCGGCCCGCTCGGTCAGGGAGTCGCCAACAGCGTCGGGATGGCAATGGCGTCGAAGTGGCTCGCCGAACGATTCAACCGCCCGGGGTTTGGGCTGTTCGATTACAACGTCTACGCCATCGCCGGCGACGGCTGCATGATGGAAGGGATCTCGGGCGAGGCCGCATCGCTCGCCGGCCATTTGAAGCTGGGGAACCTCTGCTGGATCTATGACAGCAACAAGATCACGATCGAAGGGAAGACTGACCTGGCGTTCAGCGAAGATGTCGGCAAACGCTTCGAGGCTTACGGCTGGAACGTCGTGCACGTCGAGGACGCCAACAACCTCGGTCAGATCGAGGAGGCCCTTCAGGCGTTCCAGCAGACGAAGGATCGCCCCACGTTGATCATCGTCCCCAGCCACATCGGCTGGGGGGCGCCGCACAAGCAGGACACGCATGGCGCCCACGGCGAACCTTTGGGCGAAGAAGAAATCAAGCTCACCAAGCGCGGCTACGGCTGGCCCGAGGAAGCCAAGTTTCTGGTTCCCGACGGAGTCCGCGAGCTCTTTCAGAAAGGACTCGGCGAGCGCGGCCGAGCGCTCCGCGACGCCTGGCAATCGCAGTTCGCGAAGTACAAATCCGAGCATCCGCAACTGGCCGCTGAGATCGAACAGATGCAGCGCCGCGAGCTTCCCGCCGGATGGAACAAAGATCTCCCGGCCTTCCCGGCCGATCCGAAAGGCAAGGCAACCCGCGACACTTCGGGCGTCGTGCTGAATGCAATCGCCAAAAACGTGCCGTGGCTCATCGGCGGCGCCGCCGACCTGGCCCCTTCGACCAAAACCAAATTGACGTTCGACGGAGCCGGCGCGTTTCAGGCCGCGAGCTACGGCGGACGAAACCTGCACTTCGGTGTTCGCGAGCACGCGATGGGGGCCATCGTCAATGGCCTGGCCGTCTCGAAGCTGCGGGCATACGGCTCGACGTTCCTCGTCTTCAGCGACTACATGCGGAACACCTTGCGATTGGCATCGATCATGGAGATCCCCTCGATCTTCATTTACACGCACGATTCGATCGGCGTCGGCGAGGATGGCCCGACGCATCAGCCGATCGAGCATTTGCCGTCGCTGCGGGCGATTCCCGGGCTGATCACGCTCCGTCCCGGCGACGCGAACGAGGTGCTTGAAGCGTGGAAGTTCATCATGCCTCTCAAGCACGAGCCGGTCGCCCTGATCCTGACGCGACAGGCGCTGCCGACGCTCGATCGCACGAAGTATGCGTCGGCTGAAGGACTGCACCGCGGCGCGTATGTTCTCGCCGACGCGCCCGGCGGCAAACCCGACGTGTTGCTGCTCGCCACCGGAAGCGAAGTCTCGCTGGCGGTGACAGCCTATGACAAGCTGGCATCCGAAGGGATTCACGCACGGGTCGTCAGCGTTCCCTCGTGGGAGATCTTCGAGCACTACTGCGCAAAGCACCTCGAGTACCGCGAGCAGGTGCTCCCCTCGGCCGTTACGGCGCGAGTCGCGATCGAAATGGCCTCCACGTTCGGCTGGGAGCGCTATGTCGGCGCTGGCGGCACGACGATCGGCATGCATTCGTTCGGGGCATCGGCGCCGCTCCCCGAATTGCAGAAGAAATTCGGCTTCACCGCCGATGCGATCGTCGCGGCCGCGAAAGCACAACGGGCGCGGGTCGCCGGCAAGTAGTCCGAACTCGCGACCAGTTTTGATTGTGGCCACATCTCTTCTCATGAGCCAAGCGAGCGGCGGGGTTAATCCCCGCCGTCCACGTCGAATGTCGCCCGACTCCACATCCGAACTGAGCGCCATCGTCCAGCGGGCGCTGGAACTGGTCC
>JAGVKR010000254.1 GCA_020050375.1 Planctomycetales bacterium | reverse complement strand
GTGTGCTCTTCCGATCTACTGGCTGCTCGTGATCTGCGTGACGGTCGGCGCGGCGGCGTTGACGATGGTCGCTTCAATCGCGCCGCCAAAGGCGTTTCCGCCGCTCGTCCCGCCGTCGCCGCCCTGCGCCTGGTTGCCGATGAATCGGCTTTTGCCGACGATCAGCGTCGATTCGACGTTGTACAGGGCGCCGCCCCCCGTCTGGGCGGAGCACCGCGCGCCGGACCGAATCGACACGTACCTGCAGACGTCATGCGATCAAATCGGATTTAAGAAATTCCGCTGGAGTCAGAACGACGATTCCGGGAAATCGACGGAAGTCGGCCGGATTGAGAGTTAGAATCGTCTGCACCCCCCAAACGGTCATTTGGGCCGCAATCCGCGCGTCGTGCACGGCGACTCCCATGACGGAGTGCGCGACCACAAGTCGCTTCCATTCGGTAAACGTGGCGGGCGAGTCCGGAAGCACTCGGCAAGTCCGCTCGATCGCCGCCAGGCGTGCCCGGGTCTTGGAAACCGTCTGACCATATCCGCCACGAGCTGTTGCCGGCCGCGTGGAGACGTTCCAGAACTCCACGGCATTCTGGGCGGCAATTGCAGGTTCGTCGCCACGAGCCCATAAAAGCTTGAGAGCCGCTTGGACCGTACTGTAATTCGAGTCCAGCCGTTCAAAAAGCCGGAGCAGGACGCCTGTGTCGAGTAGGACGAGCATCAGTCATGCTCGTCGTAAATGTCGGCCCGGGAAAAATCCGCCGGAAGCGTCGGCCCGTCGAAGGAGTTTTCGCGGAGCAGAGAATCCAGCTCTGTCAGCGACAGACGCGGGGGCGTGCCGTTCGCCGTAACCGGCAAAAGCAGCTTCAAATACGCGTCGGCGGTCATCCCGCTGGCGGCGGCCAGTGCCTGCAATCGATCAGCGGTGTGCGGGTCCAGTTCAATCGTGGCCATTTCGACGTCTCCTAAAACATTCTATCACGCGGCCGGGGGATCGGACAACTTGTTCCGTCGATTGCCAAGTCTTTATCGGTCAAAAAACAGACCGGTCCCCGGCCGGTCAACCGTCCCCCCCTTTCGGTTTTTTTGCCTTTCGCCTTTTGTCTTTCCGTAGACATTTGTCATTCGGTCATTCGGCCGCCGCGGGGAATGGCGAAGCTCGAAAATCAAATGTCGAAGGAAATCAAAAAATCAAAATGACAAAAGGGAGAGGGGAGAATCGAGTCAGGCGGGAGGGTCGACGTGCATCGCCGCTGTCAGCGCGGGTTTGTCAGTCGTTGAAAACTGATCCGAATTTTTCCGTCTGGATCGGGCCCGACGCCCGAACCAATGTCTGAAGTTTGACCGACCGTCACGTACCGCCACAGCAGCGACTCGTACCCCAGCGTGGAGCGATGCCACATGATCCAGACCAGTTGCGGATAGGCTACGTTCACAAACTCGGCCTCCGGCTGCACCAGACTGCTGATCCAGCATGCCGGCCCGAAGCTGGCCAGGTAAAGCATGGGGATAGGCACCTTGATGGCTGAAGTGCGTCAAAAACTCGTCCAGGACTTCGTCGGTCGTCACGATCGTTCGTGGTCCCAGCTTCAAACTCGCGGCTTTCGACGCGGCGTGCCATTCGTCCCGCGGATTCGCCAGAGCGATCCAGTACCACGAGTCGGCGAAAGCGGGCGTCATTCAGCGCTCCCGTTGCCGTAGATGTAAAAATCGTGGCGTTCCGCTCCGTCTGTCGGCAGCTTGGCAAGTTCGCTTTCAGGAACCTCGGCAAGGACTTCGGCGAACTGTTCCCAAATCGGCTTCGCACTTGCGTCGAATGTTTCAACGCCGGCAGGAAGAAGCTCGATCGTTGAGACTTCCACAATTCGTTGCAACACCGCTTCAGAATTGAATTGCCCTCGACCGACGACCCGCAGTTTCGCGGTCTGGTGTTCCTTAAGCGCGGTGAGAATGACCGCCTCATCTTCCGGACGGAAGGCCGCCTCGACTTCATGGCCATCGGGTAACTCAAGTGCCATTCGCGGCTTGCTGACTCGCGCCATCGTCACCTGGCCGATCACGTCGACCGCATCATCGTATGCCTTGTCTGCGGCGGCGACCAGCCGATCGCGAATGCCGGTGTCGTACCGGACGGCGGTCACCCGCTTCGCGGGGCGCTGCTCGATCCATTCGCCATCCTGCAATGTGCTGCCGTACTCGCGGAACAGCGAGAGTAAATGTTTGGGAAACGCATCTGGCAGAGGACGATCGGCTGCGGCCGCCTCGATCGCATCCGCGACCAGATCCACCGCATCGTCCAATTCATCCGACGCCGTGAATAGTTTGCTGCGCTCGTCAGCGGACAATGCGCGTTCCAGAGGAATTGTCACGCAATTCGGCGTGACGGTATAAAACTTCAGCGTCAGCGATTCGGCAAATTGTCGCGGGAGTCGTTCGCGAGTTGGATTGTTTCGGCGCCAAAGCTCCTCGGCAACTTTGTTGAGCAGCTTTTTATAACAAATCAGGTCAGGGAGCGTTTCGATGTCGAGACCTCCGTCATCGAACCGCCCACCGTGAAAGGTATGCTCGACCACGATCCGGTGTGTTTGTGACATGTGACACCCACATTCAATTTCAGAACTCGGCGCTTTGTCGCGGACCGATCCGAGCGAACACAGCTACCGCCATCCTACGCGAAACGCGGCGTCATTTGGGAAGTTTCCTTTTCGAAATCAAGCGCAAATCGTATTGGGAGCCCGATTATAAGGAGCGGATCGTGCAGGCCGACCGAATCTTCACGCGGACCCGGCGTCTCTTTTCCAGATCCGCGCCCGATTTCGACAATCCGCAAAGATTTCGTCCCGATCTGGAAAAACCCGTCTAGGCGGTTGAAAAACGGCCGCGATAAAATGGAGGACGACGGGCGTGAGGCGTGAGGCTTGAGGCGTGAGGCTTGAGGCTTGAGGAATCAGGGGTCAGGGTGGCCTCAGCAATTGCGATCTGCGGCCTGCCACCCTGACCCCCGATAGCGTGTGAAAGTTTCGACTGAATAGACGGTCACATACAACCTGTCGTGTTCGCTTCAGCCGACACGATCCAACCTCTCCTGTGGACTGAAGTCCACACTACCCCTGACCCCTGAATCCTGATTCCTGACCCCTCCCCCCCTCCCCCCTTCCCCCTCTCGGTGCCCACGATGCCCAAGCATAAAGCCAACGATCTGGCGCGCGACGAGCGCCGCAAAGACGTCGCCCGCCTCTATATCAAGGGGTGGACGCAAACCGAGATCGCCGAAAAACTCGGCAAGGCGCAGGGGACGATTTCCAGCGACCTGCGGATCGTGCAGAAGGAGTGGCGGCGGTCGGCCGTGAAGGCCTTCGAGTCGCGGCACGCGATCGAGATCCGCAAGCTCGATGCGCTCGAACGCGAGCTGTGGCGGGCCTGGGAAGAGTCGCTCAAGCCGAAACGGAGGGTCCAGATCGTCAAGGATCCTGAGTCGGGCAAAGAAACCAACCGCAGCAATCTGACCGAACAAAACGGTGATCCGCGGTTCCTCGCGCTCGTGCAGAAATGCGCCCTCGCCCGCAGCGAGCTGCTCCAGCCCCGTGGCGCGCCGCAGGAGTCGCCCGCCGATGTTCGAGCTCAATTCCGTCTACGACGCGATCGAATCCTTGCCGTCGCTCAAGCGCTTCGCGAACGGCAACGACTGGCAGAAAGTCGAGAGCGACCTGATGCGGCACAGTCCGGGGACGTTCGCTCTCTGGACGAAGCCCAGCCGCTATCAGCTCCCCCCGCACCTCCGCCTGCTTGATCGGGCGATTGTCGAGGCGATCGACCAGGCGGCGGCGGGAAATCTCGACGGGCTGGCCGTTTCGATGCCGCCGCAGCACGGCAAGAGCGAGCTGTGCAGCAAGTACCTCCCCGCGTGGTACCTGGGAAACTTCCCGGACCACCGGGTGATCCTCGTCAGCTACGAGGCCGACTTCGCCGCGTCGTGGGGGCGCAAGGCCCGCAACCTGCTCGTCGAGC
>JAGVKR010000492.1 GCA_020050375.1 Planctomycetales bacterium | reverse complement strand
GGTCGCTGGCCGTGGCACCCGAAAATTGAACTGTGACAATACACTAGAGCCGGTGACCGAGGCCTTTACACCGGAAATGGCGCGCCTTCTGATTGAGCTGCGCGCCGATGATGAGCTCCAAGCGGAAATCGACGTGCTTCGGCAAAAGGCGAATCAGGGAACACTCAGTCCTGACGAAGAAGCGTCGTACAAGGACTTTGTCGAAGCAGTGGATGTGATCTCGATCATCCAGTCCAAGGCCCGCCGCTTCCTCACAAGCCCTCCCCGAGAGCATGGACGCCGCCACGCGTGACTTCGTGCGGCGGCGAGCCGCAGATCGCTGCGAGTATTGCCATATCCCGCAGGATGCCACCCCCTTCGTCCCCTTCCACGTTGAGCACATCGTTGCCAGGCAGCACTAGGACGAAGGGCAGGACGATCCATCCGGGCTTGCCTACGCCCGCGATCGCTGCAACGCTTTCAAAGGGCCGAATCTGTCAAGTATTGATCCGGAGACCGGGGACAAAGTCGATGTGTTCAATCCGCGCACGAAGATCTGGTCCGATCACTTCGCTGTCGCCGGCGGCATGATTGTCGGTCTGACGCCTATCGGTCGGGCGACAACTCGCTTGCTCAACATGAACGACTCTCGCCGGGTCGAGTTGCGGCTACTCTGGTTGGAGGAAGGTGGTCGCTTGTAGCGGCACATCCCTCATATCGAAACCCGGACCGTATCGTGTCTCGTGGAGACGTGTCTTCGGCAATGTCTCAATCGTTGGAATCCAAGGCACCTGACTTTTGATCCACAGGTGAAATTTTGCGGCACGTAAAGGCCGTCGATCAGGTCGATCGCTACTTGACTGCCAACTGGGGGGCCTTCACGAGATACGTCGAAATCGCGGACGACGGTTTCGCTTCGCGGCAGGTGGACGTGTTTGCACGCCGACCGCAAAAGAAAAAATGCTGGCGGGCGAGCTTTACGATCCGCTCGAACCGGAGCTCGTCGCAGGCCGCGACCTCGCGCGGGATTTGTGCCACGAGTTGAATGCGACGCGCGATCTGGACTGTGAAGCGCGCCGGTCGATCCTGAAACGTCTGTCCCGGCGTCCACATCGGCTGGAAGTCGGTCGTTGGCGCCGGCAGTGTCGTCACTCGCGACATCCCCAAAGGGGCCTTCGCCGCCGGCAACCCCTGTCAAGTGATTCGGGAGATCGCCGAGGCGCGAGGGCCGGATTCAGGGAACGGGGAAACCCGAGCAAAAACGTGCCCGCTCACAGCATGAGCGACTCTCGTCGTCTCGCTTTGCGGCTTCTCTGGCTGTAAGGGAGCCGCAGTCAGGCGTTCGCGACCGTGCCACGGTCGCCTTCGAGCTCAACGGGCGTAATGCCGTCGCAGGGAACCTGCATTTTCTCAAACCACGCGGCGAGCGTTTGTTTGTCGGGGGCCTCCATCACGCACACGATCTTCCCTTCGGAGAGATTGCAGAAGCTGCGGTAGGGCTTGATGACCGGGTCGTTCCGGGCTGCTTCCGCGAGCTGGTTGACCTGTTCGCGTTTCATCGCACCGGGGGGAAGCGTATGGCTGCTCATGAACTTCGGCATCGCAATGTCCCTCCAGAAGGAACCAGTGAAAATCAAACGGGGCAATTCCGTATTGATGGTGACATCGCGAGCCAAGCTAGCTCGTTCCCCGGTAGAGGTCAAGCAACCCCACTGGCCGGCTGATCTCGGCCTCACGCCCCCGATCTCGCACCACCTCAGGTGCTCGATTTGCCCTCGCAGAGAATGAACCACGACCGATTCATCAATCTGCGGCCGGCGGTTCGTCCTTGAGACTCGCCAGCAGCGCCTGCAGCTCCTGACGGCGCGGCTCAAGGTCGTTGCGGACTGCGTATTGGTTGATCCAGTACACGAAGACGAGAACCGTTACCACGATTGCGACCACGAACGTCATCGCGAATGCCGCCGACCAGCCCTTCGACCGCGTGTTCCACCCCACCTGGCCGAGGAAAGCCAGCATCGGCACGGCCAGAGGCAGCAGATACCACCAGAAGACATTCTTGAGCAGCCAGATCTGGTGCGTCATTTGAGCCAGCGAATGCTCGACGTGGCAACGAAGAGGCTCTCCCGGATCGGGAGTTTGCCGATTGTGACGCCTCCGGTCCACGAGCATGAACCCGGCGGCCCATAACAGCGCTGGGATGATCGAATACCACGTCCAGGGGAGAGACAGCCTGATCCCCAAAAAAATCCACACCGGCACAAGAACCAGAGCGACGCCCACCTCCCGCACATCCCGCCAGAAAATTGTTGCGGCGAAAGACCGCTGGTTGCGGCGCACCTCCTGGAGCAGCAGCTCGGTATCGATCGCGAGGTGCGTTTGCGACGATTGCGTCTTCCAGGTTGCCCGCAGGTCGTCAGGATTCATGGGACTCCTCCTTCAGAAGTTTGCCCAAAACTTTTCGCGCCCGATTCAACTTCACTCCCACGTTCCCTTCGGAGAGCCCCAGCACCTCGGCCATCTCGCGATAGCTCATCTCGTCCAGGTACAGCAGGACCAGCGCCGCATCAGTCTTGGGCAATCGCCGAATCGCCGCGTAGAGTCGTTCAACCGCTTCGCGCTCCACCATTTGCCGGGCGCTGTCCGGGCCGGCGACCGGCAGGTCTTCCACAGCCAGGATCGCTTCACGGCGGGCCCGGCGACGGCGCTCGTTGCGGTGCCAGCCGAGTGCCGTGTTCAGCGCCACGCGATAAAACCAGGTGGAGGGACTGGCCCTCCCCTCAAACTGCGGAAGCGAGCGCCAAACCTGCAGCAAAATTTCCTGGGCCAGGTCCTGGCAATCTTCAGTCGTGAATGTGTACGCACGGGCCACCTTGAGGACGGCCCCCTCGTGCTCAACG
Source organism: Planctomycetales bacterium (assembly GCA_020050375.1). Taxonomy (GTDB): domain Bacteria; phylum Planctomycetota; class Planctomycetia; order Planctomycetales; family Planctomycetaceae; genus SIAF01. The sequence goes on along the minus strand of JAGVKR010000492.1, from coordinate 1,538 downwards.
AGCCAGCTCCGAAACAGCGACTCCAGCTTGTCCCCAGGCAATTCGATGCTCCCCTCTCGGATCTATTGGTAGCCTGAGGTCGGGGGTTATTACAAGAAAGTGGAACGAACGGGGACCCGGGACCGGGGAACAGGATTCAAGGGTCAGAAACGTTTAGCCGCGAGGCGCAGCCGAGTGCCGCTTCTCCCCCCCTTAGCAAGGGGGGGCTGGGGGGGTCGCGCCGCACGGTGACGACGCCACCCCGCGCGTCTCTCCTTGCGCGTCTCTCCAATCAACTCTCTGCGCCAGCCGGGTCGCGCCGCAGGAACATCCCACTCCCCTCGCGAGACAATTGGCATTCCACCGCCGTCGATTGCTACCATAGGCCAGTTCGTTCCTCGGCAGAAACGACCGCCGCCGCTGGGCTTCTGGTCGATGCGGCGGAAATGGACGTGGTCCCGAACGTGCGGTGCGGCTTACAAAGAATCCCTCCTGATCGGAATTGCCCTATGCCACGTTTGATGAACTGGATCTGCGCCGGTCTTGGCGTCATCGCCTTCGCCTCTTCCGCCGCGGCCCAGCAGAGTCCATTCGAATCGAAGACCTACGAGCGAAGCGGACTCAAGATCACCGTTGGCGCGCCGCGGATGATCATGCGCGGGCCGATGTTTCCGTGGGGCATGCTCTTCGATGATGGCTCGATCCTCGTCATTTCCTCGTCGTTCGAGGAAGGGGGTCCGCCCGCCTATGTCCGCTCGACCGATCGCGGCGAAACCTGGGCGCCGTTCAAGCCCCCGGCCGGCTACTGCATCCCCAATGTGCAACTCCCTGACGGCACGGCGTTCAATGCCTCTTCGATGCCCCCGCCGATCGTCGATCGGCCCGGCTTCTACCAGACCGGCCGTTACGAATCCAAAGATCGCGGCCTCACCACCACCTTCAGCAGCGGAACGCTCTATTTGCCCCTCGAAATCTGCTCGCCCAAAAAGCCGCATCAGTTCCACGGCAACACGATCGTCACCGCCCGCGGCGAACTGCTGTCGGTCATGCAGGGGATGGAAGAGCAAGCGGTTCCCGGCTGGCCGGAAGGGGGCGAGACGCCGTTCAAATGTTATCTCGTGAAATCGACCGACCGGGGGCACACGTGGAAATACGTCTCGCACGTGGCGAGCCTGCGCGATCTGGCCGGCCCCGCCGCCGCAGCCATGAAAACCGGCTGGCGCACCTGGGGACCGTGCGAATCGAGCCTGATCGAAGTCGGCGACGGGCGGCTGGTGTGCGTGATGCGAACGCTCAACGACGACCTCCAGCCCCTGATCGGCCCGGCCAGCGAAACCTATCGCGACCTGTTCCACACCTTGCGCGGCGCCGACATCTACAAAGGTTCGCTCAATCTTCCCGACGACAAATTCTATTCCTTGAGTCCCCCCACGACGCCGCTGCTCATTTGCTATTCCTACGACGGCGGCGAGCACTGGACCAAACCGGCGGCCATGCGCGAAGCCCGCGGCTGCATGCCCCAACTCGCCGGCGACGGCAAGCTCCTCGCCCTATCGGCT
>JAGVKR010000650.1 GCA_020050375.1 Planctomycetales bacterium | reverse complement strand
GGGTGGGGCGAGGTCGCGGAGGAAATCGACGCGGGCCCGCTGACCTTCCGCCACGAGGCCCGCTTCGGGCCGGTGCGGGGCGAGGTCTCCGGGCACTTCCATCCCGTGGCGGCGCTCACGGTGCGCGGACGGGGCTTGCGCCGGCGCTGTTTCCTCACGGATGGGCGGCGGCTCATCCTGCCCGCCTTCGGCGCCTATGCCGGCGGCCTGAACGCGCGGGATCCGGCGATCGCCCAGCTCTTCCCCGGCGACTACGACGCGCTGCTGGTGGGACGCGATGCGGTGCGGCGGCTGTCGTGGCGGCGGCTCAGGCCTGAGGCGGCGGCGCTGGGGTGAGCGAGGTCGGTGCCGACCCGGAGGATCGGGGTCGAGGAGAAACGTCTGGAAACTCGCCCCGGGAAGGAGGCTAATCGGCGGGTGAAGCGACCATTCCAGCGTCGAGCGGATCGACCATGTCAGGCCTGAAGAACACCTTTCAAGTGATCAACCGGATGGTCGAAGACGGGATCGTCAAACGCTACGCCGTCGGCGGTGCGGTCGCCGCGCTCAACTACATCGAATCGACGCTGACCGACGATCTCGACATCTTGATCTCCATCGACGATCCGGCGGGCCAGCCGGTGTCCGGCCTCGCCACGCTGGAGCCGGTGTTCGCCTATCTTCGCAACGCCGGATACTCGGAGTTCCGGAAGGAGGGGATCGTCGTCGAAGGGTGGCCCGTTCAGTTTCTGCCGGTCGCGGACGATCTCGATGCGGAAGGCCTTGCCCAGGCCGTCGATCTCGAGGCGTTGCGAGCCGTGCTGGCACGTCATCGTCTCGGCGAGGCATGGTCGATATTCTGCGCCCAATCTGGCATTGCCGATCCGTATGGCGTAAAATCCTGACGTGAAATCGCCCTCGACCCGACCCTTTCCGGACATTGCCGACCTTCTCGCGCGCAAGGCGGCGGGACGGCGCGACGTGGCGTCACGATCGTTCGGCGAGAAAATCGAGATGCTCGAAGCCTTGCGCGCGCGCGTGGCGCCGATCCGCAAGGCCCGCGAAGCCCGCCGCGGCGACAAGGCGGCAGACGAGTCGCGATAGGGATGGGCGGCGGTTCCGGCCTGCCGACCGATGAAGCCGAAACTTCCCAGCCCGCGTGGTCCGAGGTTGGCGGCAGGCTCAGGTGACGGCGGACTCTACTCGGTTCTGGAGGAGTTTGAGGGGCTCAGGTCAGTTGGTTTATGCCAGCCGTCAAATGCATCGCCTCAAGTCGCTCCGGTATGAGCCTTCGACCATATGTCCTCAAACTCTTTTTTATCGATTTCCTCAGGAACAAACTGGGGATCGGCAGCAATTTCTGAAAGTGTAGGAATAGGTTCAGTACTCAGGAAAACCGAGTCTGTTTCTTCCGTGGCACTGGCAAAACCTAACCGTCCATTCCTGAAGACATAGACCTTTCGTCGTTCCCAACCGCCATCATCGATCTCACTGTATAAAACGGTAGGCTCATCGGAGAGAGAGTGAAGCCAGTTCACTTTCATGTATCTCATTGGCCTCTCCCGGTTAATTGGTTGGCTCCAAAGCTGTCTAACCGCCCTTCGATGTTTAGTGGTCGAGTATTGGGAAGAACAAATACATTAGGTCGGCCTTGAGCAATCGGAAGCCCGCGCACATCTATTGCAACATAGTTAGTGAATCTGTTGGCGGAAAATGGGTTACCAACCAGCGCTCGTGATATTTGACCTCCCGTCCTGGTTCCGGGAGCTATGTCGGTAAAATACTGGCCCTCTCCATACCTAACGTCATTCGGATTGGCTGCTCGAAGCGAAGGATTGATTTGTTGAGACGCAACGATACCCGCCATGCCCTGCTGAGTGGTGTAGTGGAACAAGATCTGCGGTGGTGGTTGGTCCATGGATGATGTCGATGTACTTGGTACGGTAACGAGCACAGCGGCAAGCGTAATAGCTGCCCAGATGGGTGCAGTTGCCGCAGCGGTGCCCACCGCTGCGGGCGGGGCGAGGAAAGACCAGAAGCTTTGTGCGGGTGATTGTTGTTCTGCGGTTGCGTAGGAGTAGATCGTACTCGGGTCGGGAGCTAAGCCCCCCGAATCTGTCAGGTTCAACGGATCGTTGAAGACATACGCATAGAGATTGATCCCACCCTCGTAGCCGATGGGATCGGCCTGCGCGAACCTGCCCCACGCGGGCGAATAGTGCCGCGCCCGGTAGTAGTAGAGGCCGGTCTCCTGGTCGACGCGTTGCCCGGTGTAGCCGAACGGGGCCGGCGCGGCGGCCGTGGTGCCGTAGGGGCGGTAGCCGAACGGCGCGATGGTGCCCGTGCCGGAATCGACCGAGGCGACGATCGAGCCCAGCAGGTCGGGCAGCAGCGTGTCGCGCGTGCCCGATGCGACGTTCATCTGGTTCAGGACCGCATTGGGCCCCGGCCCGTAGGCGTACCAGCGCACGATCTGGCCGGTGGCGCCGTCGTAGTCGAGCAGCTCGCGATTGTCGGCGCCGGTCACGGTGATGGTGGTGGT
>JAGVKR010000402.1 GCA_020050375.1 Planctomycetales bacterium | reverse complement strand
GACTCCTCGGCAAAGGAGCTGATGATCTGAATCGCGCTCGACATCCCGATGATCACCAGCAGAACGGGCAGGATGTTGCTGACCACGTTCAAAGATTCATGCATCGCGGCAAACGTCGCCAGCGTCCACGTCACGCCGACTCCGACCGCAGCCAGCGGGGGCACGACCCCGGAAACGCAGCGAAACATCAGCCCCAGCACCACCAGATAGACGAGCCCCGCCATCGGCATCAGCCGCAGCAGATCGGCATGAAGGTTCTCCACCACCTCGACCCGCAGGACGGGAAGCCCGGAGAGATGAACCCGGTATCCGCTCGGGGCCGGGCGCTTGGACACCGCTTTGCGGACCGCGGCGACGATCGCCTGCATCGACTCGATGTCGCGGGCCGCGGGGTCCATAAACAAGGGAAGCGCGGCGACGCGATCGTCGGCGCTCAGCATCCGCCCCCGCACCAGGAGTTGTGCCGACAGCAGCCCCCGGGCCCGCAAAGCCGAATCTTCGTCCACCGGCAGACCGTCGATGACCGGTCGCAGGTCGATCCCCCCCAGCGTCGGACGGGGAATTTCCAGCGTCGCCAGCGATTCAACGCGTTTGATGTGCGGCAGCGATCGAAAGTCGACGGCGATCTGCGCCTGCCACTCGAGAGCGGGAATATCGAGCACGTCCGAGGAGCCGTTCGCCTCCAGCACGACGAGGATCACCGCTTCGTCGTAGCCGAACGTCTGCTTGAATCGCTCGCTGTACCCCACCAGGTCGTCGCCGCCGCGGTAGATCGCCTGCGGGGTGAAATCAAATCGAAGCTGCGTCACCAGCGCGAGCGAAACGGCAACCGAGACAACGAGCCCCCCCAGGACCGGGCGCGGGTAACGCACGAGGAGCTCCGCTAGCCGCACACACGCACGATGGAGCCGGGAGTTCATGGAGTCTGCAGAATTGTCCCTGATTGCCGGCTGGCTGTAGTACGGATCCGACTGACGCAGAAGGCGACACGCAGCCGCATGCTTTCCCGCTGGACATCGGGCATTCCGCTTGGAATTCCGACGTTCGGATCGGGCCGCGTCCGGCAACTTATAGAGATGTCAGCGCATTATGTGAATCCACGATCGGACCGTCAAACCCGGAAAGACAACGAGAATGGGAAGCCTGAGGCAACTTTAGCGGACCGCGATGGCTCGCAACGGCTTGAGGCATCGCCTCAGCGCAGTCATCCCCGCACCTTAAAACCGGCGGTCGTGAGCAACATTCGCAGCCGCTCGCGATGATCCCCCTGGATCTCCAGCGTGTCTCCGTCGAGCGCCCCGCCGGCGCCGCAGGCGCTTTTGAGCCGGGTGAGCAGGGCCGGCAGATCGTTGCCCGCAGCCGACAGCCCGGAGATGGCGGTGACCAGTTTCCCCTTTTTGCGTTTCTCGACCGTCAGCTTCGCGGTTTGCTTTTCGGGGGGCACGATCGACTTCGGCGGCGGAAGGGGCGGGCAGGCGCACTCCTCTTCGAGCTTTCCACACCGCTCGCAAACGGGCGGTCGATCGAAGGGAGTGCCGGCGAAGAGACGCATTCACAGCGCTTTCTACAAAATCGCGGGAAGCGTGCGACACGGCAAAGTCAATCGCCAAAATGCCATTCGATCACGCCGCCGGAACGCAACAACGGAGCACATCCGCCGAAACCTTAGACGTTGCACCGCTGAACTCAAGGTTGCGTCACGTTTGCGTGCAAGGATTCTTCCCCTTGGGACGCGGTCACTTTCCGCTGGATCTCGTACCGGATGATCTCCTCCTGCATCTTATTCATCCAGCGCTTTAACGTCCTCTGCGACAATGCTCGCAGGTGCTCATCAACACCTGTCTCGCGCCTGGACTCCTCGTAGCGTTCCGTGAGCATTCGCAGCTTTTCCCGAGTGTTTTCGAGTTCAAGATCGTTTTTCAGCGCCACGATACCACCTCGATCATTCCCTTCGGAACCGATAGCCGATCAGTCGCGAAGACCCGCTCCACCATCATATTGAAGCCGTCCTGCTCCACGAGGTCAATCGCAATGAACGGCAAACCTGCGAGAAGTTCCCCTTGGGTATTACCATCTTTTGGAACAACGGCCTTCTCGACGAGCAACAGGCAATCGACATCGTTTGGCTCATAGACATCGGTGACAAAGCTCCCGTTGACGATCAATCGTGTCGCTTGCACGCGGCGCGCCAAATCCACAAGCCACCGCAACGATTCTATCTGCGCTCGGCGCAGTTCGGACGCGATACCGAAGCGCGCTTCAATCTCTTCGAGCGTCGCGACATGGACGCCAGGCGGCAGATAACCGTTTTCATTGAACGGCGGGATCATTGTCGCGACCACTACTCGAACACCAACGTTCCGAACTTCTTGTACTCGTGAAAATTGATCTCGATCGGCTGCCAGGTCCACATCGTGTGTTTTCCGTCATCGTAGTCCATGCGGTAAAAATTGGCGCGCCATTTCGTCCCCGGCTTCGGGGGAACGTTTTTGAGTGGCTGGAGCAGCTCGTACGGAATGAAGATTTCCGCCGACCAGCCCGTGACCGCCGCCTGGCTTTCCTTCTTTCCGCCGGTGGCCGACGTCGCTTTCCGGATTTTGCGGGGGCCATCGTAGTGCCAGGGGAGCCAGCCCATGATCGTGCCGTCGATATTGGGCACGAGAATCGGCAGCTCGTAGCCCAGCGGTGAAATCTCGTACTCGAAGTACACCGGATGCCGCTCGTCGGTCCATAGAAAGACCTCGAAGACGTCCTCTTCCCACAGGTTTTCGAAGTCCTTGCGGCCCGTTGTCGTCAGCGTCTTGTCGACGCCGTCGAAGAGGACGTACAGCCCCTTCGGCGAATAAAGGACCTTGAAACGTGTCTCGTATGGCAAGCCCGCTTTCGTCTTCCGCGGGATCGCCACCCAGTCCGTCTTCTTCCATGCGTCGTGTTTCCCGTCGCCCGTCACTTCGAAATCTTCGGTCGGGCGGACGCGCGCGACGCCCGCGGGAGCCTTGTCCTTTTCGATATTTTCCCCTTCAACGGCCCGCACAGAGAGCAACGCCAGGAAAAATGCGAGAGCCTGGGACTTGAACGGGGCCATGCGGCGAGTTCCTGCTGGAGCCGATGAATCTGGAGACGACACGTCCGATTAGAGTAACTCTGCATCGGTCTCGACGCGAGCGCGGCCGCAATGATGCCATCAGGCCGAAGAATCTCCATTCGAAACCCCCAGCGAGCGGCGGGGTTCATCCCCGCCGACCCTCCAGCGCGCTGTCCGGCACTACCACTCCGTTACCCCGGCAATGCCCAACACCGCCGGGATCAACCCGGCGGCTCGCTGAATTCAATTCCTGATCACGGCGCCGGCACCAGATACAGATCATGCCGGCCATCGCGTTCGGAAACGATTACGAGCTGTCGGCCGTTGGGGTGCCAGGCCGGATAGTCGTCGCTCTCGGGGTGCTCGGTGACGCGGTGAACGTCGGCGCCGTCCGAGCGCATCACGTAGATCTCGTAATTGCCGTCGCGATTGCTCATGAACGCGATCCGCGAGCCATCGGGCGAGTAGCGCGGGCGGATGTCCTGCTTGACGCTCGACGTCAATCGGCGCACGTCCGACCCATCGATCGCCGCGTCGTAGATTTCATAGTCATCATCGCGCGTCGACGACCAGACAATCCGCCGGCCGTCGGGGGAGCAATCGGGCCAATTATTGACCCCGTCGCTGTCGACAATTGTCTGTCGATCGCCGGCTTCGAGATTGACGGAATAAATTCGCTGGCGTCCCTGCTCGGGAAAGCTGAAAAGCACGCGCTTACCATCTGCCGAGAACGCCGGACTGCGGGGACCGGCGAAGCCCCCCGCCGGCGGGACTTCGAACGCTTTTCCGACGCTGACGTCCCGAATCACAAGGGCCAGACTCAGGTTGGCGCGGCTCTGGACGAAGGCGAGCAGGCGTCCATCCGGCGAACACGCGGGCTCGAACTCGGTATTCGTCTGCGGTGGATCGACTGGTGCGACGCTCAAATCGGCCAGCTTGAGCCGCACCAGGCGAAACTGCACCGGCCGTTCCTGGACGACATAGATCAACTCGGCCCCCGAGCGATCGACGAAGACGGGCGTGCTCTTCAGCCGCCCGTCGTTCGTCAACCGACGCGGCTCGGCCGATGAAGCTGAGCGGGCGAAATTGAGCAATGTCGACAGCAAAAGGAACAGCAACGCGCCTCGGCCAAGACGCCATCGACAACCGCGTAATTCTCTCTCCCCTCCCCTTGGACGGGGGATGGGGTGTTTTTCAAAGCCAGTCGACGTTCGCCCCCCCATCCCCAGCCCTTCCCCCGCGAGGGGGGAAGGGAGAAAGTTAGGACATAGATCGAGAATCATCGTCGACATCGACCGATGGCTTTCCGTCTGCGTGCGAAGAATCAGCCGACCAGCTCGTGGATCACCGTGCCGCCATCGAGAACCGCCATTTCGGCGCGGGCCTGAGTGTCCATTCCAGCCAGCTCGGCGATCGTCGTCCCGACCATCAACGGGGTGATCGGATTGGCGATCGGGTCCTGCCCCAGCTTGTCGCTGGCGCCGATCACTCGCCCAGCGGGGAGCCCGGCCCCCGCCCAAAGAGACGAATAGCACTGATGCCAATGATCGCGCGCGGCACGGACGTTGATTTTGGGCGTGCGGCCGAATTCCCCCATCACCGCCACCAGAGTGGTCTCGAGCAGGCCCCGCTCGTGCAAATCGTCAAACAGGGCCGACAGGGCGCGGTCGAGAATCGGGCAGTGACGATCCTGCAGAAGCTCGAAGTTGTAGATGTGCGTGTCCC
>JAGVKR010000667.1 GCA_020050375.1 Planctomycetales bacterium | reverse complement strand
GTCCGCCGCGAAGTCGAGCCCCCCGTCATGGCCGACGACATGTGCTTCAACCTGATCCACGCCAAAGAACTGATCCGCAACGAGGGGTGCGACGTGATCAGCGTCTACCCCGGCAAGAACGGCGGCATCCGCAAATCGAAGGAAATCGCCGACTTCGCCGCCGGGCACGGGATTGCCTGCAGCATCGGGTCGAACCTCGAATGGGACGTCGGCACCGCAGCAATGGGGCACCTCATTGTCGGCTGCGCGAATATGCAGGTCGAGAAGTTCCCGGGCGACATGCTGGGCCCCGAGTATCACGAAGTGCGAATCGCCAAGCAGCCCCTGGAAATCAAAGGGCCGGTCGTAACGATCACCAATCGACCAGGCCTGGGGGTCGACGTCGATTGGGAGATTGTCAGGAAGAACCTTTGCGAGTGAGGTTTGCGTCGCCCAGATCGTCTGGCCCGACGCCGATGCGCGCGATACAATTCAATGACGAGGGACGCCGAATGGCCGAGTTTTCCGTGAGACACAAAGATGGCTACCGTTGAAACGAAGCCGATGACCGCCCACGAGTTCTTCGACTGGGTTCACCAGTCCGAGCATCGGGATCGGTTTTTCGAGCTGGATCGCGGGGAGATCGTCGAGATGCCGCCCCCTGGAAAGCACCACGGGTTCGTTTGCGCCAACGTGGCTCGAATTCTTGGCGTCTTTGCAGCAGGCCGGAAGAAGGGTTACGTTTGCACAAACGACTCCGGACTGATCGTCGAACGACATCCCGACACGGTGCGCGGCGTTGATGTCGTGTTTTACGAAGACTCGGAAACGACCGCCGACATGGAACGGCAGTACTCAATTTCCCCCCCGGTGCTGGCGGCGGAAGTCATGTCCCCCAACGATCGCATCAACGCCATGATGCGCCGCGTGACGCAACTTCTGAACTTTGGCGTGAAGCTGGTTTGGGTGATCGACCCCCAAGGCCGCGATGTCAGCGTCTGTCGGCTGGGACAAACGCCGCGCATTTTCACCGAAGATCAGGAGCTCACCGGTGAAGACGTGCTGCCGGATTTCCGCTGTCGAGTCGCCGATTTCTTCGTGACGCCCGGATCGCGATGATCTTTCGACGAGGTTGACGCGATCGTTGCCTGAGTCGTGCCGATTGTCTGTCAGCCATCTCTCAGCCGCACATCCACGCTCGCACTGTGCGCCGTCAGCCCTTCTTTGGCCGCCATCAGTCGTACGTCGGGGGCCGCGGCGGCGAGGGCTGCTTCGTCGTAGGAGATGATCGACGAGCGCTTGAGAAAATCGATGGCACACAGCCCGTTGGCAAAGCGGGCCGTCCCGCCTGTGGGAAGCACGTGCGATGGACCGGCGACGTAATCGCCGATCGCGACGGGGGTGAAATGCCCGAGAAAGATCGCTCCCGCGTTCTGGACTTTGGCCAGCATCGCTTCGGGATCGGCAGTCGAGATGTGCAAGTGCTCGGGGGCCAATAGATCGCTCAAGCGGGCCGCCTCCTCGGCGTCGCGGGCCAAAACGAGCGCGCCGTATTGCTCGAGACTGGCGCGGGCCAGATTGCCCCGATCGACTTTCGACAACTGGTGCTCCAGCGCCGCCTGCACCTGCTCGATCAGCGGCGCGTGCCAGGTGATGAGCACTCCCGAGCCTGGGCTGTGCTCCGCCTGCGAGATCAAATCGCTGGCAATGAATTCAGGGCGAGCCGACTCGTCCGCCAGCACCACGACCTCGCTGGGGCCGGCGATGCTGTCGATATCGACTTCGCCGAACACAAACCGCTTCGCGAGAGCCACGAACAGATTCCCCGGCCCCACGATCTTGTCGACCTTCGCGATCCCTTCCACCCCGTAAGCGAGCGCTGCGACCCCCTGCGCACCGCCGATGCGGTGGATCTCGGTGATGCCGAGCTCATGGCATGCAGCGAGAAGATCGTTGTTAAATCCTCCGAATGCTGTAGGCGGCACGACCACGACAATCTCTCGGACTCCGGCCACGCGGGCCGGAATGGCCGTCATCAGCAGTGTCGACGGATACGCCGCCGCGCCACCCGGGATGCAGATCCCGATCCGCTTGAGCGGCAGATAACGTTGCCTGAGCTCGACCCGTCCTCCTTCGGGAGAATTCTTCTGGAGCAGCGCGTCGTGCGGCAATAAGGTCGACTGAAAGGCAACGATGTTCCCAGCGATCCGCCGCAACGTTGCCAGATACTGCGGATCGGCCTGTTGATGGGCCGCGACCAGCTCCAGCGGCGTCACCGACAGCGTCTCGGTGGTCAACTGCTTGCCGTCCAGCCGGGCCGTGTAGTCGAGCACCGCCTTCAATCCGTCGCGCTCGACGTCGCGGCAGATGCGCTCGACGACCTGCTGCGGCGAGAGGGGCTCGCCGAACAGCTCCACCGTCCGCTGGCGGCCGGTTTCCGAAACGATGTCTCCCTGGGGGCTCAGCTTTCGGCGCAACTCGTCGAGCAGCCGCACGGCGTCGTCGCGCGCGCCATCGATGATCGGAATGTTCAGGGGGATCTTTCCGGCAAGCGACATGAGAGCTCCACTCGAACCGCGGTCGTTGACGTTTCGTTGGTGCCTGATCAAAGGGGGCAATATTGGCGACCGCGTTGATAGCATCCTATAGACCGGGCCCGCTCACGGCAAAGGTTGTGAAGAAGACAAGCTGCGGTCACGCATGGTCGTTCAATCTGACAGAGTCAAAGTCTGTAGGGTTCGGCCTCAGTACCGAACCGCTAACGTCTCGGGGCGATCCATCCGAACATCCCTACGCTGGGTGCCGGGGTCTAAGCGGTCGC
>JAGVKR010000837.1 GCA_020050375.1 Planctomycetales bacterium | reverse complement strand
GAGGCATTGGGCTGGCCCGAGGCGGGGAGAATGAAATCGACGTAGGGACCGGTCTGCACGGAGAGTCGATAGATGTATTCGGGACCGCCGCCATAGATCAGGTCGTAAACTTTGAGGAAGTAGTCGCCGTCGGCGGGCGCGGTGAAATCGATGAGCGGTTCGCGACGCCCCTGGACGTTCTCATGAGCGATCCGCCGACCGGCGTGATGCAACTCGACGACCGCGTCCATCCGGGAGTCAAGCCGTTTGCTGCGGACCGTCGCCAGCACCCGTTGCCCCGCTTTGAGCGAAAGCTTGTACCAGTCGAGATCGGCGCCGCTGTCGGATCGGCCGTTGACGACGGTGTTCAGCTCGAGCGGCATGGGCTGCTCGGGCGTATTGTTCGGTTCGGTCTCGAGGACTTCTTTGCGGTCGCCTACGGAGAACGTCCGCGGATTGCTGAGACCGTACTTGCCGTGAGCGCGAAGATCGTAAACCCCCACCGGAACCTCCGGTGCGATCGTGACGATGAATTGCCCGGCAATCGGTTGTGGCTTGCCGTCCACCATTTGCGATTTCGGAACGGCGGTGATGCCGGGGTGCGAGAAATAGAGGCGATCGGCGTCTTCGAGATCGGTTCCACCCGCCAGCGTGACATCGACGTTTGTGCCGCGCTGCCCGCCGCTGGGGTGCAGGGCGTACAGGCGGATCTGTGGCAACTGACCAAAGGCGGCGTGCGAGACGAATCCTTCGAGGGCGAGAAGCATTCCCGTCCCGAGGACCAACCGACCGACGAATCGCGCGAGCGAGCGGAAACGAAGCGGGGTGGGCATGGAGTTTCTAGTTCCTTCCGACTGAAGACAGCCTCTCGCCGGTCCTTTGAAAACCGCTCGGCGCGGGGCTTCGCGATGACGCGTCTACCGAACGCGCCAGAACCTCTGGTCAGGGGCGTGTCCAACTGAAAAAAGGAGCAAAGACGATCTTAAGTCAGCCGGGGCGGGCAGGAGGCAGGGAGGGATTCAGACCATCATATCATTACACATTGATTCTAACTTTCGCGTGGGGCGTTGGCAAAGGGTTTCACGATTTCAACGGATAGGAATACCGGGAAAACGGCGACGGGCCCGGATTACCGCGGCCCTCCCCCCCGGCTCGCTGGTGACCATCGGCGGCCACTGCGCCACGGAGTTTCACGGCTTCTTCGCGCCGGTGACCTGCCGGATGTGCTCAACTTCGCGCACGTCAAACGGCGCGCCGTCGTTGCGGAAAATATCGTGAAACCAGACGGCCGGTTCGGTGGCGTACGGTTTCTGCCACGAATCCCAGGGATAGATGGTATTCGTCTTGCCGGCGACGAACCCCCAGTTGTAAGCACCGATCCGCTCTTCCTTGAGATAGTCGAGAATCGGGTCGAATGTGCTGCCTGCGGACCGGGCCATGTACTCGGTGCAGAGCAGGGGGCGATTGTGCTGGCGGAGATGGGAGACCCAGCGTTTGACTTCCTCGAGCTTGCCATAACTGTGGAAGCTGATGACGTCGGACTGCTCAAGCTGCACACGTTCGATGGGAATCAACCGCGCCGGGTCGCCGATGCGGTTTCCCACCCAGAGTCCCGAAGTGAGCGGTTGTATCGGATCTGCCGCCCGGGCCCACGCGAACGATTTCTTAAGCAGCTCCAGCGTCAGCTCGAGCTTGTCCGCCGGCTCCTGCTTCAGCTTATTGCGGCCGTAACTGTTGTCGTTGAGGTTGTCGGGTTCGTTCCACAAGTCCCAGGCATGGATGCGCCGATCGGCCTTGAAGCGACTGACGACTCCACGGGTGTACGCTTCGAGCAGACGATGCCGATCGCGGTCGCGCAGATCGGCGGCGCCGGGGCTTTGGACCCATCCCGAGTTGTGCAGTCCCGGCTGCGGAGCGCGCTGCCTGCCCAGGCGGGGATGGGGATCCCAGACACTGTCAAACAACACAAACATCACGCCGATCCTGTGCCGGTCGGCAATCTTGAGGAACTGATCGATGCGCTCGACGAAGCCTTTGGCATCCTGCTCCCAGAGCAAGTGGTGCAGGAACACGCGCATGCTGGAAAAGCCCAGACCGGCCGCCCATCCCAGCTCGCGATCGATGGCATTCGCATCGAACGTGTCGGCCTGCCACATTTCGAGCTGATTGATGGCATAGGCGGGAGAGTAGTTCGCGCCGACAAGCCAGCCCGACTCGGACTGCCAGGCTTGCGCCCGCTCGACCGACCAGCGCGGCATTGGTTCGGCGGCACCGGTTGAAGTTGCGACCAGGATCAGGGAAAAGACAGCGCCAGGAAAGCGCCAATGACGGGACGAGAGCATCGGAAGTTCCTGTCTTGCCGGAACAAAAGTAGTCTGTCGATCGCGAATGGCGGCGCGCTTCGGCGGATGCCAGCCCGAGCTCGGGCATTGCGTGCCATCCGGCTGTGAGGCGTCCGGACGCGACGAGATCAAAGCACCAGTGGTTCCGCGGTTCGCACGGTGAAGGCCTTGCGGATGTGCCGGGGGACGAGCCATTCGGTTTGCAATCCGAGCGGGAAGTGCGCGGTGTCTCCGGCGCGGAGGGTGATGGCCGGCCCGCCCTCCGGCTTGATCGTGGCTTCGCCTTCGAGAACGTGCACGAACTCGTCCCAGCCGAACGTCCATCGGAACCTTCCGGCGGAGCACTCCCACAATCCGCTCGAGACCTTTTTGTCGGCCGATTGCACGAGCACGGCGCCATGCGAAATCGGGAGGCCTTCCAGGATCCACGACGGCTCGATCGGCATTTCGGGGAGATCGCCGCTTCCCCGCGCGGCAACCGCAATCTTCAACTCGCTCATCACGGGGCTCCGTGGCGGACAAGGATCAGGTGGGTCGGGGACTACGATTCGCTCCGAGCGTGTGGATGATTCGGTTGAATCGGCGACCGCACACAACCCGTCGTGTCGGCTTAAGCCAACACGATCCAACAGCTCGTGTGGACTGAAGTCCACACGACAAAATTTCACGCACTGTCAGTGATTGAACAGAAACTCTTTCGTGTTCAGCAGCGCCCAGATGATGTCTTCCCACGCCAGCTTTTTGTCCTTCTTTTCCTTCTCGTGCTTGTCGAGGTGGGCCAGGGCGATTTTCACTTCTTCGCCGTCGGGATTGCGGGCGTAGACCCAGCGATACAGTTCCTGGATTTTTTCTTCGTCGGAGCGCTTCGTGTCGGCTGCCAGCAGCGCTGCGCGACCCTGGCCGGCGGAAATTTTCCCCTGGACTTCGCTGCTGTTCAGGAGATGCAGGCTCTGCGCCAGATTGGCTTCCTGCGAGCGTTCGCATTCGCAGGCGGTGTCGGCCTGCGGCTGCCCGAAGACCTTGAGGAAATAGGGACCAACCGTCGGGTCGGGGAGCTGCAGGGCGTTTGTCCCGGTCGGAAGACCGCTGTAGGCCTGGCTCGTTGCCGTCACCTGATGCAGCCCGTCGTACAGAA
This sequence comes from Planctomycetales bacterium, assembly GCA_020050375.1. GTDB lineage: Bacteria > Planctomycetota > Planctomycetia > Planctomycetales > Planctomycetaceae > SIAF01. The sequence continues at coordinate 124 of JAGVKR010000837.1, read as the reverse complement.
CTTCGGCCTTGAGCCGTTTGGGATAGTAGCGCGAGAAATTCTGCTTGTCTTTGAGGTTGTAATCGTTAGGGAGCGAGCTGAGTTGGTAGGTGTGCGACTTGCAGATCGTCCTCACGAGATCTTT
>JAGVKR010000385.1 GCA_020050375.1 Planctomycetales bacterium | reverse complement strand
GCGAATCGGCATTTGATCTGGGGGGCAGCGCTCGCCGGAGTTTTCGTGTTGCCCGTCGTGTCGGTGGTGTCGCCGGCGTGGGAGGTGGGGTTGCTGGCAGGGGGGACCGGGGACCTGGGACCGGGGACCGGGGGAGAAGTCGTTGTGCGTGACGATGCGCCGCAGTTGCGCAATGAAGCGGGGAGTGACGTCCCGGTGTTCATTGAAACACTTGTCGATTCCTGTGTTCCGTCCGCTGCGCCGGTCGCGACGATTCCTATACTGCCAGTCGACTTGCGCGAGCCAACCGAATTGGTCGAGACAACCGCTGCGCCGATCGCCGATCCCCCGCTTGCCAAACCAGTCTCCCCGCCAGCGACCGAGTTCCGATTTGGCCACTTCGTTCCGCTTGTCATTCTGACGGTGTGGGGATTCGGCGTCCTCGCCCTGCTGTTTCGTTTGGGATGGGGACTGGCGGCGCTCGGCCGGCTAAGGCGTGCCGCGCAGCCGATTCAGAGCGGCTTCGTTCACGAACTGAAGGATCGCACGGCGAAGGAGATGGGTCTACCGCGTACCGTCGCGCTCGTGGCGTCACCGGAGCGGCTCGTTCCGATGACGTGGGGCGTGCTCCGGCCGGTGATTCTTGTGCCCTCGCACATCGCCGACTGGCCGGTCGAGCGGTTGCGGCTGATCCTCGCTCACGAACTGGCACACGTGCGGCGGCGCGACGCGGCAATCGATCTGGCGGCACAGATCGCCTGGTCCATTTGCTGGTTCAACCCGGTGGCGTGGTGGGGGTTGTCGCGCCTCCGTCTCGAACGGGAAAAGGCGTGCGACGATGTCGTGCTGGGCCAGTCGGAGCGCGCGACGCAGTACGCCGAAACACTGCTGACTGTCGTGCAGAATGCCAACCCCCGGCCGGTTCCCTGTGGGGCCGTTCTGATGGCGCGGGGCGGGCAGGTCGAGGACCGAGTACGATCGGTGCTCGATGATACGCGCAACCGCCTCTGCATCAAACGCAAAAGCCTTGTTCTCACGGCAGCGCTCGCTTGCGGTTTACTCGTCCCATTGGCGATGCTACGTCCAGTGGCACGAGCGGAGTCGGCAAGAAAGATCAATGTCCCGCTCCGCGACGTGACTGTCGGCGTGCCGAACGCGCCGGCATCAGTCGCGGACGCCGTTTCCGAGTTAAAAGTCATCGCAGCGGCCGACGACGCGAAACGGAAGCTGTCGGATTCGCAATTGTCAAAACGGCACAGTGGTGCCGAGTCGCTACCACCCGCCGCCGGGCCGCGAGTCACCGCGCGGGGGACGGTCGAAGATCTTGATGGTCAACCGATTGCCGGGGCGACGGTTTCTCTGCGGGAATGGTCGGTGGTTCGATTCACTGAGAATGTTTTCGTCCCCTCGCCGCGGCGGGATCTGCTGGCGACAACGACCACAAGCGAACGGGGCGAATTCGTGTTTCGCGATGTTCCGACCCAGCCGCTGCTGCGCGGCGTAGATTACGAAAATCCGTGGGATGTCATCGCCATCGCTCCTGGCTACGGATTGACGGGGGAGCACCTGGCCGATCGCGACGGGAAGCAAGCACTGCGGATCAAGCTTCCGCGGGCGGCCAGCCTGACGGGGCGGATCGTCGACGACGCGGGACGGCCCCTGGCCGACGCGCTGGTTGCGGTGGAGAACATCGGACCGCTCGGGACGGAATCGTTGCGTGGCTACCAGCAATCGGGCGTGTTGTTTCTCGCGTATTCGGAGCTTGAGCCCACGTATCGAACCGATCGCGAGGGGCGATTTCGGATCGACCGCCTGCCGCGCGATCGGCGGATCGAGTTGAAATGCGAGTCGGGGAACTTTGTCCGCGAGTACATCAGTGCGGCGACGACCGAGAGGCCGCAACCGGACATCGTTGTCCCCGGCGCCAACCTCGGATCGGGCGCCGGCGGCGGAAACAAGGCGGAAACACGCAAGGTGCACACGGGCGACTTCACGATTGCGCTGCGGCCCGGTTGGGAAGTCACGGGCCGCGTGACGCTCGACGGGAGCGATCGGCCATATGCCGGGGCGAAGCTGACGGTCATGAAGCCGCAAGGCCCTCGCCAATGGACGACGGCTGACGCCGAGGGCCGATACACGGTTTTCGGCGTCCCCGAATCGGGATATCAGGTTGTTGTTCAACCTCCGGAGGGGGCGGAATGGCTCGGCCGCAGCCAGGAAATTCTGCTGACGCCCGAGAAGCGGCGAGTCATGATGGACATCACCCTGCCGAAGGGGACCATTGTGACGGGGCTTGTCGTCGATGATGAAAGCGGCGCGGGGATTCCGGGAGTCGAAGTGCAGGCGGCGGCGGTTGATGCGAATGCCTTTGTGCCGGATTACGCATCACCATCGGTCCGGACCGATACGGAGGGCCGCTTTCGTGTGGCCGTGGGCGCGGGAAAGCGGCGTGTTTCGGTGGTTGGACCTGTCGCCGGTTACGATGTGCCGTCGCGATCGGCTCGCGCGCGAAGTCGCGGCGGTGCGCGTTTCGAACGCTTCGAGCGGTCGATCGACATCGTCGCCGGCGAACT
>JAGVKR010000235.1 GCA_020050375.1 Planctomycetales bacterium | reverse complement strand
CGTGCAGGGGACCGACGAGCGTTTTGACCTGATTCTGTCGGAACCCTCAAACCCGTGGATCGCCGGTGTCGCGAACCTCTTCACCCGCGAGTTCTACGAGCTCGCCAGCCGCAAGCTGGCCCCGCGCGGGATCCTGGCCCAATGGGTCCAGTCGTACGCCTTCGCGCCCTCCGACTATGCCCTGATCGTCCGCACGCTGGAAGACGTCTTCCCCCATCAGCGGTTGATCCGCATTTCGGAGAGCGACACGATTCTGATCGCGTCGAACGAGCCGCTCGAACTCGACCCCGCGGCCCTCCGCACAGCGCAGCGGCTCGTCGAAAGCTCGTCGATCATCAAGGCCGACCTTGAGGAGTTCTACCGCACGTCCGACGTCACCGCGCTGTTTCTGTCGCGCTTCGCACTCGACGAGCAGGGGCTTCGCCGGGTGAGCGCGGCGGATGGCTCCAACGAGAGAAATCTCGATCGCGATTGTCGGCTCGAGTTTCGAGCGGCACGCAACCTGTATGCGCTGCGCGACAAGACCCTCGACCGGTTCATCCTCTCGGCCGCGCGCAGCGAGTGGTTCCTCGAGCACTACAAGCAACTCGGCTGTGACGGCCGTCACGCCAACGCCCTCCATGAAGTCATCGAAGCCCTGATCGGCGCCGGAGCAGAAGACAAAGCCGCCGTTCTTCTGGATTTCGGACTCCACGATTCGCCCGATTCACCAGCCCTGCTCGCCGACCAGTTGACTCTCCGGAAACCGTTCGATTTTGCCGAGCTGGAGCGCCTGCTCGCGCTCCCCGACCGGTCGGTCGTCGATCACGCCAACCGCATTGGCCTCCACTTCACCGCGGCGAGGGAATTCGATACGGCCGTGACGATTTTCGTGCGTCTCTGCGAGCGCTTTCCGAAGTCGGCGACGGCGTGGACGAACCTTGCCGCCAACTACACCGCCCAGGGGAAGCGCGAGCAGGCCGAGCAAGCCGAGCGCCGAGCCGGCGAGCTCGACCCCGCCCGTTACTTCGACCATCCGCGCCTGATGCAACGCCAAAGCCGATGAACGGATCGCTTGCAGGATCGAGTGCTGGCCACTGAGCACTCAGTGCCCGCCATCTCCTCTCACCTTTCCGGCCACTCCTCTCTCGATTCCCTCCCTCCCCGCGCGGCCGTACTATGGGCCGATCTCTCGGCCAGGCAACGCCGGCCAGACGACTTCGCGAGAGGGTCTCCGCGAAGTCGATTCCGTTCTGTGACACGTGTGGAATGTGCTCATGCCCGAACTCTTCTTTCCCGTCCTGGCGCAATCGGCCAGCGTTCCACTCCAGTGGCTCGACGTCCTGATTCTCGTCGTGAGCGTCGTGGGCGTGACGGCGTTCGGAATGTGGATCGGACGTAAGGAAGAGAACACCAGCGACTATTACCTCGCCGGCAAGACCGTCGCCTGGTGGGCCGTCGCCGGCTCGATCTTCGGCACGAACATCAGCTCGCATCACATGGTGGGGATGATGGGGGCCGGCCTCAAAGAAGGCTTCGCCCAGGCGAATTTCGAGTTCGGCGCCATCTTCGGCCTGCTGATGCTCTGCTATTTCTTCCTGCCGTTCTATCGCCGCATGGGGCTCTTCACCCTTTCGGAATACCTCGGCCGCCGTTTCGACGACCGCAGCCGGCTGGTGTACTCGATCACCAACATGGTGTTCCTGCTGATCCAGATGGTCGGCACGATGATTCTGGGCGCTCTCACGATCGCCACGCTCACCGCCGACTCGCAGTACGCTGTCAGTTACGAGCTGGCCGTCTGCCTGCTGGCCGCCGTCTCGGCCGCCTACACGTTTTACGGCGGGCTGAAAGCCGACATCTTCAACGACGTCGTGCAAAGCGTGCTGCTCCTGATCGGCAGCGGTCTGCTCGCTGTCCTCGCCATCTGGCACCCCGACGTGGGGGGCCTTTCGGGCCTGCTCGAAAAGCAGCCGGAAAAATTCCACGTCTTTTTCGAGGCGAGCCACGAAGAGCTTCCCTGGAGCGGCGTCCTCAGCGGCCTGATGGTCTTGCACATGTACTATTGGGGCACCAACCAGTTCATCGTGCAGCGGACGCTGGGGGCCCGAAGCGATTGGGATGCCCGCATGGGGACAATCACTGCCGGATTCTTCAAGCTGCTGATTCCGTTTCTGTGCATAGTCCCCGGTATGGCGGCAGGCTACATCCTGGCGATCGATCCGGCGACCGAAAGCGATACCGCCTTTGCCGGGCTGACCCGCACATTGCTCCCCGCCGGATACGGTTTGGTCGGTTTGGTGATGGCGGGGCTCGTCGCGGGAATCCTTTCCACGATCGACTCGATGATGAACTCCACCGCCACGCTGTTCACGTTCGACATCTACAAGAAATACATTCGCCCCGAGGCGTCTGAAATGCGCCTCATCTGGGTCGGCCGCGGGGCGATGATGCTGATGGTCGGCACGGCGATCTGGCTGTCGTTGCATTTCGGCCAGACGAAAGGCGGAATCTTCAACCGCATGGCCGACTACAACGCCTACCTCGTGCCGGGTGTGATCGTGGCCTACGTCGCCGGGATCCTGCAACCGCTCGTGACCCGCACTGCGGCCCTCGCCTGCATTCTCGCCGGCCCGTTTCTATCGATCGCGTTCGACCAGCTCGCCCTTCACGGTTTCGATCACAAGCTCCAGGCCTTCCACCGCGCCGCTCTGGCGACAGTTGCCTGCTACGCCGTGCTGATCGCCGTCAGCCGCCTCACGCAAGACGAACGCGACCCCGCCCGCGAGCAGTACACCTGGAAGCGATTCAAAACAGAGCGACAAAGCGAAGCCCACACCCTCCGCCCGTGGTGGCAGAACGACAAACTCTGGGCCGGCGTGCTCGTGGCGTGTACGTTGGGAATGTGTTGGTTCTTTGCGTGAGACGAATCGATCCGTTAATCCTGCACGCCCTCGGCACGCCGTCGGGGAATGATAAATTCCCGGACGGCGTCATTCCGAAGGCGCCAAAGCAGGACTGACGACGCGGATCACGCCTCGCACAGATAGTAGTGTTGGCTTCAGCCGACACGACTCAACTTCTCGTGCGGACTAAAAGTCCGTACGACAAACAATCGCCCGCCCTCACTTGCTGCCACCCTGCTGGAGTGACTCGAGCACTTTTTCGAGCGAGAAGCTGCCCACTTTCTGGCTCGGGGGGAATTCCTTGAACGTGGCAAGGAACTGCCCCTCATCCTGCTGCGCCGGCACGAGGAGGAACGTCCGGTCGATGCGCCATTTGGCGTAGCCGATTCCGAGCTGCTCCGCCGCCCACGACCAGCAGGACGACGATTCCCGCGAGGACGAGCGGGCTCTTGCCGGGAGAGCGGCCTGGTGACGACATGCGGAACCCTCCGCGCATATGAAGTCGTGAACCGTAAGACGCCAATTCGATCCGCCGGGACCGCCTTTTTCAATCAGTCCGCTATCGCCGGCCATCACTACGATTCGT
>JAGVKR010000563.1 GCA_020050375.1 Planctomycetales bacterium | reverse complement strand
TTTTCAATGGGCTGGAATCGCGGGCAGCGGTCGTACGAGGCGCTCAATCGCGGCTTCGGCGATTTCCTGCGGACGTTCGACTACACCGATCAACTGCCCGAGATTCGCTGCCCGACGCTGGTGATCGGCGCGGCCCACGACTGGATCTGCGCGCCCCACCATTCGCAGCTCATCGCCGAACGGATTCCGCGGGCGCACCTCAAGATCTTCGCCAACAGCGGTCACTCGGTCGGAAGCGACGAGAACGCCGCGTATCTGCGAGCCATCCGCGGTTTCCTGACGTATGCCGCGCCATGACTGAATCGAGCACACGCCGCAGCCGCTTCGTGTTTCCCTGGGGGGCGTTCATGGTTGCCGTTCTGGTGATCGCGATCACGCAGATCCCCTTCGAGCTGGGAAAGCTCTGGGCCCCGGAACGAACGACCTTCGACGGCTCGACCGGGATGACCCAGGATCAGAACATGTATTTCTCGTTCATTCGGCAGGCCGCCGAGGGGCGCTGGTTGTTCACCAACCGGCTGACGCACGTCGATCACGATCCGGCGATGTTCAACCTGGAATGGCTGGCCGTCGGCCGGCTCATGGCCTTTTGTGGTAACGACCTCGAACTGGCCTATACGGCCTGGCGATGGGTCGGCAGTGCCGGACTGGTTCTGGCGTTCTGGGGGCTGGCGTCGGTCGCGGGATTGAGCCGGTTTCAAAGGCGGCTTGCCGTCGTGCTGTGCGCTTTTGGAGGGGGATTCGGCTGGATTGTCGTGGCTCTGGAGCGAAGAGGATTGATACCCACCAACCCCCTCGCCACGCTCGACGTCTCCGATGCGCTGCTCTATCCCTTCAGTCACATTTTCTTCAATCCACACCTCTCGACGTCTCACGGATTGTCGCTGTTTTTTCTGGCTACGTACGCTTTGGGTGAAACGACGCACAAGGCGCGCTGGTACTTGATCGCATCCTGTATCGCCGTCGTGCATGGGCTGATCCGGCCCTACGATCTGATACTGACGTACGGTGTCCTGCCGCTCTTCATCGTGGTCGAAGCGATCGTCGCGCGCGAATGGTCGTGGCGCAGATCGGCATGGCGGGCCCTGCCGCTATTGGCGACGGCGCCGGTAATCGCCTACTACATCGCGCTCTTTGAATTCCATCCGGTCTTCAAATACTGGGCGAGCCAAGGAGTCGTCCGGCCCCTGGCGCTGCAGTGGCAGCTTTTTTCGCTGGGCCCGATCGGCGTATTGTTCTTCGTCCGGCTCTGCCTGCTCAAGCGCTTTCCGCTCAAGCTTCCCGCCGAGCGGCTGCTGATCGTCTGGATCGCGACGATGCTGATTCTGTTTCACGCGCACCGGTTTCCAGGAATGGGATTCATGCCGTACACTCCGCTCCTGGGCATTACGATGACGTCGACGATGCTCCTCCTGGGAGTCGGACTCATCGACGCGCCGTATTTCCTGCGGGAGGGGCGGCCCGCCTGGGGGCGACGAGCTCTGCTGGAAATCGCCGTTCTCGGCTGCACGCTCAGCAGCGCCGTCTGGATGGTGAAGATCTGCCGCAACCTGCACAATCTGCCGGAGCACTTCATCGAGAGCGATGACCGACGCGCTTATGACCGGCTGAATGAGTTTGCCCGGGATCCGGACATCACCCTCGGCTCGCTCGTGACGGGAAATCGCGCAGCGAAGTATGCGTCGAGCCGCTTTGTGCTCGGGCATATCAACATCACTCCCAACGTTCACGAGCTTTCCGCGCGCGTGAAACGGTTTTACTCCGGCGATATGTCGGACGAGGAGGCGGTGACTTTCCTTGATGAGATGGGAGTCGACTGGATTTACTTCGGCCTCGACGAGATGGGAGAAACGGACGTCGATCTGGCGGCAATTCCGGGCGTTAAACAACAATTCGATTTTGGCGGCGTTCAGCTTTATCGATATGAGCGAGAGGCCGGTCGCCGCTCGGGTGAATGAGTCGGACAGCGGTATGCTGACTCTTCCATCAACACCGGGCGGACTAAGCAGGCCCGTTGCGGGTGCGCACCGCCACCGATAGACTGAATCTGTCGCGGCCCTCGTCGAAGTTGCGGCCGGGTCGATATACGCCTGCTGGAGTAACGCGCATGTCTTTGCTATCGCGTCGCGAATTCACGCAGCAGACGCTGGGCTCGATCGTGACGTTCGCGCTCCTGGAAGCCGTCGCCGAGTGCGGCGCGTTCGCCGAAAAGACGGGGGCGGCCTCGGTCAGGTGGCTCGCCGACGTCAACCAGCTCGGGTGGGACCTGAAAGACCGCAAACTGACGCAGCTCGAATGGCAGAAGAAAATCGAAGAGCTCTACGCCAAGGCCGACGTCGCCGACTTCTTGAAGTTGATCGATTTCGACAAGCTCACGAGCAACCTCGAACTGGTCGACCAGGGGGCCCGTAATCTGTCGGTCAAATTTCCCAAGGTCGAAGGGATTCCTGAAAAGATCGCCTGGGGCAAGCAGATTTTCGCGCTCAAGCAGGGGCGCTCGGTGGTGCCGCACGGGCACAACAACATGGCCACCGCCTTTCTGATTCTGAAAGGGGATTTTCGCGGCCGGCACTACGACCGCATCGCCGACGAAGACGAGCACATGCTCATCCGGCCCACGATCGATCGCAAGTTCGGCGTGGGAGAGTGCTCGACGATTTCCGATTTCAAGGACAACGTGCACTGGTTTCAGGCCCTTTCCGAGACGGCGTTCCTCTTCAATATCCACGTGATGGGGATTAATCCCGACAACAAGGAGCCGACGGGGCGGATCTACGTCGATCCGAACGGCGAAAAACTGAAAGATGGCCTGATCCGCGCCCGGCGGATCGCCTACGAAGACGCGAGCAAACGGTATGGATAGGCCGTCATGACGCCGCGGACCGGTTTGGCTGTAACGTCCAGCGAAGGAGCATTTGAGTGAGAATCGTATCGACATCCGTTCTGGTGCTTTTGCTCGGCGGGTTCGCCAACGCGGCCCGTGCCGCGGATTTTAACGCTCTCAGCGAGGTCTGCGAGGCACGGGTCTTCGAGAGCAGCGAAGGAAAAAAACTCAACTACCGGCTGCTCAAGCCGATCGTGTACGACCCGTCACAGAAGTATCCGCTGGTCCTGCTGCTGCACGGCAGCGGTGAATCGGGGGATGACAACACAGCGCAGATGATGCACGGCGTGGCGGAATTCGCCACGGACGACAGTCGGCGCGATTTTCCCTGCTTCGTCGTCACGCCACAGTGCCCAAAAAAGAAATCGTGGTGGAATTCGAAGCGCAAGCCGGACGAGCCTGATCCGGGGCCCACCGAGCCGATGCAGCTTGTGATCGAGCTGCTCGACGCGCTCCCTCGCGAGTTCTCGATCGACACCCGCCGCCTGTATGTCACCGGGCTTTCGATGGGTGGGTACGGGGTCTGGGACCTGATCCAGCGCTTCCCCGAGAAATTCGCCGCCGCCGCACCGATCTGCGGTGGGGGAGACCCCCGGCAGGCGGGCAGGCTGGTGCGAATCCCGATCTGGGTTTTCCACGGCGGGGCGGATGAAGGGAACCATCCGCAGATGTCGCGGGAGATGGTCGCTGCGATTCGCAAAGCGGGAGGCAAGCCGCTCTATACCGAGTATCCGGGTGTCCCGCACAATTCGTGGTCGACCACCTACAAGAGCCCGCTGTTCATGACGTGGCTTTTTGCGCAATCGCTGGAAAAGTGAAATCGGACGCCCTGCATGTCAATTCCGATGGATG
>JAGVKR010000651.1 GCA_020050375.1 Planctomycetales bacterium | reverse complement strand
GCGCTCGATCTGCCGCCGCCGCATGGGATTCTTCGCCTTGCGGTAGCTGTCGAGGAGTTCGGGAATGATGCCGGGATAAGTTCCGCCATGCTTCCAGACTCCCCCGCGGTGCCGCCAACTGAACGTGATATTGCGATCGCCGGTCCCGTAGAGCAGCTTGTCGCGAACCACCACCGGCAGTTCGCGCCAGGGAGTCGCCAGCAGTGTCCCCTCTTTCAATTCGTGCTCGCGTTCCATCGCCGTTGCGACTCCCTCGAAAATATGTCGCCGCCAACGTCCCAGATCGCGAAATCGCCCCAATAGCTCGACTGCTCCTTTGGCCAGCGACAGGCCGTCGTCGGGAATCAGCAGCCCCTGATCGAAATCGTGACGGACCGCCAGCCCGTTGCAGTCGGGGCACATCCCCTGTGGGCTGTTGAAGCTGAAGAGCTGCGGACTGGGGGGCTCGTAGCTGATGCCGCAATGCGTGCAGGCGTAGCGCACGCTGTAGAGACGATCGACGAAGGGGGGAGAGTTCGGAGTTCGGAGCTCGGAGTTCGGAGTGGGCGAACCTTCGGCGTCGATCGCAGAATTGCCGTCGACTCGCCTTTTCCCCTGTTTGCCTTTACGCGCGCTCTTCTCCGCACCGCGCTCCCCCTCTTCCATTCCGAATTCCGCACTCCGCACTCCGAACTCCTCCCCTTGCTCCACAGCGACAATCAAACTCCCGTTCCCCAGCCGCAATCCTGCTTCGACCGCCTCAGCCAGCCGCGTTCTGCCGGCAGCGCCGGCCTTCAGGCGATCGACGACGACGTCGATCGTGTGTCGCATCTGACGGTCGAGTTGCAGGTTTTCTGTCAGGGCCACGATCTTTCCATCGACTCGTGCTCGCAGATACCCCTGCTTGAGCAGATCCTCGAACAGATCGCGATACTCGCCTTTTTGGCGCTGGACGACAGGGGCCAGAATCAGGAACCGCGTTCCTTCCGGCCGCTTGAGCAGGCTTTCCAGAATCTGTTCCCGCGTCTGAGCGGTGATCGCCCGCTGACATTGCGGGCAAAATCCCTGCCCCACGCGAGCGAACAACACCCGCAGGTAGTCGTAGATCTCGGTGATCGTTCCGACCGTGCTCCGCGGATTGCGGCCGCTGGATTTCTGTTGAATCGAAATCGACGGCGACAACCCGCTGATCGAGTCGACCTCCGGCTTGGGCAACTGCCCCAGGAACTGACGGGCGTAGCTGGAAAGCGATTCGACATACCGCCGTTGGCCTTCGGCGTACAGCGTATCGAATGCCAGCGAGCTTTTTCCGGAACCGCTGACGCCGGTCATGACGATCAGCTTGTTCCGCGGCAGGCGCAGAGAAACATTGCGCAAGTTGTGCTCGCGCGCACCGCGAATGACGATGTCCGAATCAAGCATGAGCAGAGAATCCGATCATCGAAATGGCGCAGTCGAACGAGAACACAAAACCGATCAGCAACGATTTCCTCTCCCGCAACCTGCCGGTTGCAATTCCGCATCATGCGGGAGGCGAGGGCGTGTCGTTTGCAGGCAACATCGACGGGAGGGATTCCGCCACCCCCGCGCCAAATCCATCGGCGAGCGGTTCGGGCGGACTTTCCGTTTCTGCGACCGACGGCGCGGCGTCGACAGGCGACGGATTCTCGATCGAGACCGACGCGTCGACCTCGATTGCCATCGCGTTCGTGTCGGCGAGCGCTGCGGCGGGCAATTCCGGTTCCGGAGCGTTCGCTCCTTTGTCCCCATCCGAGTCTGCCTTGGCCTCACGCAATTCGTCCGCCAGCCGCGCGTTTGCGTCCGCTTCCAGTTCTTCCGGCGTTCGCGGCGGCGGCCGGTAAGGCTCGCGCTTGACCGGTTGCTGGAGCTGCATCCATGACCCCTCGGCGGCGCAGTGGCAACGTTGGGAAGTCACACCGCCGGCGGTCTTCACGGTACGACCGCAGCGGGCGCAGCGCCACACCCGCCGAACGTCGAGATCGATCCTGAATCCGGGGCCTTTCACGTTTTCGCTCGCAAATCAAAGGGCGGACAGGGGGGAATTGTTCGAGGAAGCGCTGCGATCCCGGTCCGCTGGCGGTTGATCTACCGGTTTTCGCAATCTGTCTGCTACACTCCGCCCCGCTTTGGGCACGACTCGAATGCGCTGGAGCACCTGTGAATCGTAACAGGCAGGAGCGACGGCTGCCACCGGCCTGGCACGACTGACTTCGCAGCGAACCTGTCGACGCCACAAGAGCTCAGACTCCGCCATCTATGACCGTTCTATCTCTGACACCACCAACGGCAACCTTGCCGGACGATTCCAGCCGAACCGCCATGTTCCGCGTCGAGCCAGAGCTGGCGACGAGCCTCCCCGGGGGCTTGACGGTCGAGCGTCTGGTGTGGCTGTTTGTGGGGCTGGGCGTCGTCGTGCGGCTCGTGCGCTACGGGCTGGCTTTCCCCCTCTGGTGCGACGAATACCAACTGAGTGCGAACTTCCTCGATCGGAATTTCTCACAATTGCTGCTGCCACTCCGCCACAACCAGGTCGCGCCGATCGGGTTCCTCTGGATCGAACTGGCGGCGGTTCGCGTGCTTGGATTTTCGGAATTGTCACTTCGGCTCTTTCCGGCGCTGTGCGGAGTCCTGAGTGTCTTTCTCTTCCGTCACGTCGCCCGACAGTTGTTGCGCGGCATTCCGCTGCTCTTCGCCGTTGCGATCTTCGCCATCGCCTATTACCCGATCCGCCACGGCTCCGAAGTGAAGCCCTATTCTTCCGATCTGTTCTGCTCGCTCGTATTGCTTGCGGTGGCGCTCCGCTGGTGGCGTGCTCCCGAGCAAGCGCGCTGGTTGTGGCTTCTGGCCGGCCTGACGCCGATCGCCCTGTCGATCTCCTTCACAGCCGCATTCATCGCCGGAGGGATCAGCCTCGGGATCGCGTACACATTGTGGCACCGACGACGAATCGCCGGGACCAAATCAGTGGCGGTGGTCTGGCTGGCCTTCAACCTGGCGGTCGGAATCGCCTTTCTCGGGCTCCTGCGGCTCAACGTCGCCGCGCAGTACGACGCCACACAGAAGGAGATGACCACCTGTTGGGCCGACGGCTTCCCCCCGTGGCGCCATCCGCTGGAGCTGATCGCATGGCTGGCCGAGGTGCATACCGGCCCCATGTTCGCATACCCGGTCGGCGGAGAAAACGGGGGAAGCATTCTGACGTTCGTTTGCTGCTGTGTGGCACTGGTGGAGCTGTTTCGCCGTGGACGCCGCGATCTTGCGCTCACGATCAGCGGGTGGTTCGCACTGTCACTCGTAGCCGCCGCTCTGCACCGCTACCCCTATGGCTCGCACGCCCGGTTGTCACAATATCTCGTTCCGGCGATCTGCCTTCTGGCGGGTCCGGGCGGCGCGCTGATCATCGCTCAGTTGCGTCAGCCGAAGTGGCAAACCGCAGCCGTACGGTTGTGTCTCGTGGGAGGGGGTTTGCTCGCGGGGGGAATGCTGATTCGCGACATCGCCCATCCGTACAAGACGCGGCTCGATCAGGACCATCGCACATTCGCCCGACAATTCTGGACCGCAGCACCCGACGCGATCACCGTTTGTGCGCAGACCGATCTGGGCCTGCGCCTGTACGATCGCACGTTCGAAACGTCCTACCTCTGCAACCAGCGGATCTGTTCACCGGCTCATAGAAACGGGCCTCAGCCCGTTCGGGATCGTCTGGCGAAGGGCGAACAGCCTGTGCGATGCGTCGTGTTTCATTCCGCCTCGGGCAAACGGGATGAAGTCGCCTTCGATGCCTGGATGGAGCAGATGCGGGCCCGCTACGATCTGGCCGGAATGGAGAGCCATCACCTGCCGCTGAGCAATACCCGCAACGACCTGTACGACTTCTATCTCCAGAGCTATGACGTCTATCGATTCACTCCCAGAGCGGGCGGTGGCTCGATCGGCACACCCGAGCCGATGGTTCGGGGGAACGCGGCTGCCACCACGTCGCGATAACCCTTCTTTCCATTACACAACCGACACTCCACTTTTCCCGGTTTCCGCTATGGACCTCCTGCGACAGATTTTGGATTACGTCCTGCACCTTCAGGGACATCTCGAGGGAATGATCCAGGATTTCGGTCCCTGGATTTACGCGCTGATGTTTCTCGTGATCTTCTGTGAAACGGGGCTCGTCGTGACGCCATTCCTGCCCGGCGACTCGCTCCTTTTTGCGCTGGGGGCGTTCTCGGTCGGTGCCAACGGCTTGAACCTGGGCATCCTGATCGCCTCTCTGACCGTCGCGGCGATCCTCGGCGATTCGGTGAACTACTGGATCGGTTCCCTGTTGGGGCCGCGGATCTTTCGCGGAGAGCGCATCCGTTTTCTCAACGCCAAGCACCTCGAGCGGACGCACGAATTCTATGAACGTTATGGCGGCAAGACGATCATTCTCGCGAGGTTCGTGCCGATCGTGCGCACCTTCGCCCCCTTTGTCGCCGGCATGGGAAAGATGACCTACCGCCGTTTTATGGCGTTCAACGTGATCGGCGGGATCGTCTGGATCATGAGCCTGCTGCTGGCGGGCTGGTTCTTCGGCAGTCATCCGTGGGTGAAGGGGAATTTCGAGAAGGTGATTCTGGGAATCATCATCGTCTCGATTCTGCCCGGCGTGTTCGAGTTTGTCCGCGAACGCCGCCGCCTGAAGCGGGCCGCGCAGTCATAGAAGTTTCGCATCTGCCGTCGCTCGCGCGTGAAATCGAGATCACCCGAGCAAGTCGTCAATGCAGCGCTCAGCCGTTTGTCTGTCTCCGATGATGACGGCCGCTTGTGCCTGCCGCAGCAAACTCGTCTGCCGCTCTGTCACAGGGATCGCAGTGCCCGCGACTGCGACGCGCGGGACCAGCCGCGCAACAATCACTTCGACCAAAGCGTCGATGCCGGCGCCCGTCAGCGACGAGACATCGAGCGCGGTTGCCGGTATCGAATCGTCCCCGGCATGGGGCAGGTCTGATTTGTTCGCCACGACGATCGCGTCGGGCCACTCCGCGAGCAGATCCCTGTCTTCCGGTGTAAACGGTTGACTTGCATCTAAAACAACCACGCGACAATCGGCCCCGGCGACATGATATCGCGCACGGGCAATCCCGGAGGCTTCGAGCTCGCCTCCCGCAACCCGAATGCCGGCGGTGTCCGCCAATTGCACCGGCCAGCCATCGAAGGCCGCCTCGGCGGTCACGACGTCTCGCGTCGTTCCCGGCTGATCGAACACGATCGACCGCGCATACCCCAGCAAGGCATTGACGAGGCTCGACTTCCCCACGTTGGGCCGCCCCGTCAACACGACACGCCACGGCCGCGTCAAATGCCATCCGAACTCCGCCCAGCCCAGCAACTCGTCGAGCGCCTCCGCCACTCCCCCCCTTAGGAAGGGGGGGTTAGGGGGGGTCGCGCTGTCGGAGATATCGCCAGCCCTGCCGCGCGACCCCCCCTGCCCCCCCTTCCTAAGGGGGGGAGAGCTGTGGAGCGCTTCGAGTGCGCCGCGAAGCGTCCCCAAATACTGATCGAGCAGAATGTCCGCCGTGCG
>JAGVKR010000087.1 GCA_020050375.1 Planctomycetales bacterium | reverse complement strand
GAGCTGCTCGAGCGATTCGAAGCCGCCGGCCCACAGACGGCGACAAACGCGAACCTGCTCGGGCGTGCCGTGTGTTTCGACGTGCCGCCGCGCCTCGTCGATGAATTTATAGCTGGGCGCCGTACAGACGAGGATGAGGTTGGCGACCCGCTCGGGATACCGCAGCACATGCCCCAGAGCCACCATTCCGCCGTACGACGAACCCAGCACCGAAATCCGCGCCAGCCCGAGATGTTCGCGGAGCGCTTCGAGATCGTCGATGTTGTTGTCGAGCGTGTAGTCCTTGGGGTCGCCCGGCGCGCTTCGGCCGCAGCCGCGATGGTCGACGTAAACCAGTTGCGCGACGTCTGTCAGGGGCGCGGACGAAGCTTTGAACGAAACGTGGTCGCCTCCCGGTCCGCCGTGCAACAGGAACAACACCGGTCGCTCGATCATCCGATCGCCGTCGGCGACCAGGCCCGCGCCGTCAACGTCGAAAAAGATCTCGGTGTCGCGAAGGCGGGCGCGCATCAGGCATCGAAGGGAGCGGGAGTGAAGGAGCGCGGAGAATCAAGGGAAGCGATCGTCGTCCAGCAGAGAAGATCGCCGTGCGGTTGTCCGACAAATGGTGGTCGCGAACAGAGCGTGTGCCGTTCCAATTGAACAGGCGGTCGGTGACAACCGGTCGTGTTGGCGTCAGCCAACACGATAGAACATCTCGTGTGGACTGAAGTCCACACTACAAACTTTCACAAGCGATCACCGCTTGTCCGTTCAACTGGCCGGGTCGATCAGCAGCATCCGGTTCATTTCTTCCATCGAAGTCACGCCGGCGACGACTTTCCGGGCCGCGGCGGCCTGCAACGAGTGCATTCCGCGCGACCGGGCCAACTGCACCAGCTCGCCGCGGGGCATGCCGCTGCTGAGCGCGTGCTTGAGCTCTTCGTCGACGCCGACGACTTCGAACACTCCCGTCCGACCGAAAAAACCGGTTTGGAAGCAGGCGTCGCAGCCCTTGCCGCGCGTGAGCAACACCTCCCCGGCCTGACCGCTGACTCCCAGAGTCTGCCGCGTCGATTCGTCGGCGACCACCGTTTCCTTGCAGTGCTGGCAAACCTTCCGCAGCAGGCGTTGCGCCACGACCGCCAGCAGGCTGTCGGCGATGAACAATGGCGGAATCCCGAAGTCGCGGAAGACGTCGAACGACGCGGCCGCATCCTGCGCATGCAGCGTGCTCAGCACGAGAATCCCCGTCCGGGCGGCGCGGACGCCGATGTGAGCCGTTTCGGGATCGCGAATCTCGCCGACCATCACCACGTTCGGATCCTGCCGCAGCGTGCCGCGGAGCGCTTCGACGAACCCGAACCCGATTTCGGGTTTGATCTGAACCTGGCTCACTCCCGGAATCCGCCGTTCGACCGGGTCTTCGATCGTCACCAGGCTCTTGGAAGGGCTGTTGACGTACTCGAGGCAACTGTACATCGACGTGCTCTTGCCCGATCCGACGGGGCCCACCGAGAGGATCATCCCGTAGGGCATGCTGACGTATTTCGTGAGCAATTCGATCTGATCGGGTTCGAGGCCCAATTCATCGAAACGCTTGAACGAGCCCCCTTCGGGCATCAGCCGCAGGACCAGCCGTTCGCCGAACGTCGTCGGGCCGCTTCCGACCCGGACGTCGCGCTGCTGATCGAGAAACTTGCGCGAGATGTGGCCGTCCTGCGCGAGGCGCTTTTCGGAGATGTCCATCTCGGCCATCAGCTTGAGGCGCGAGACCATCTGCAGCGATTGCTCGGGGGGCACCTGCAACACGTCGTGCAGCATCCCGTCGACCCGCAGGCGGATCCGCAACCCCTCCTCGTTGGGGTCGAGGTGGATGTCGGTCGCCCGCAACTGCGAGGCGCGCTCCAGCAACAATTCGACGAGCTGCGCCGGGCCCACAACGCCCAGCAACTCACGCAGCTCCTGCTCGAGAAGCTTCTGCCGCACTTCCTTCGTCCGCCCCGCTCCGCTGGCTTGTTCGCTCATGTCGTATGCTTCCCCGTTGCGAGCTTCGGTCTGGCAACCACCCTACTCTTCCGCGGCCCTCACTCGACCGCGGCCTTCACTCTTCTGCGGCCTTCTTCGGCTCGGCCGTCTTCGTTGCGTCCCCTTTGGCCGGGGCCGCGTCGGCCCCCTTCCCGCTGTCGGCGTCTTCCTTTTCAGCACCAGCCTTCTCAGCCGATTCCGTCTTCTCAGCGCCGGCCGCTTCGCTCTTCTGCTCCGGCGGGGCGGAACCTGCCAGGGGAGCATTCATGATTTCCAAGACCGTCAGGATCAGGCTGGCGGCCACCATGGCGATCCCGAATTTCTTCCGCATTCCCGTTCCACGGATGACCATCCACACGCCGACCGCCAGCGCGACCCCTGAAAAGCCCAGTTGCAGCAGGAGAGACAAACGTGCGTCGAGGTTCCCGGCTCTGAACAACGTGGCGCACAGCCCGGCGATGGCCCCCATCAGTGCCACAACCCCGACGAACGGCAGGAGCATCGTCATCCGCGTCCCACCGTCGCTCCGCAACCCCAGCTTCTGATAGGCGTCCGCGAGGGAGTCGGTGAACTCCCACAAAGTGCTGAGACCGGCGGTATTGATCACTTCGCGAACGACCGGCGCGGTGACCAGAACGATCATCCGCCCCCCGCTCGCTTTGATCGCCTTCCAGATCCGCACAAGGAGCGTCAATTGCGCGCTCCCCAGATAGTCGAGCGACGACAGGTCGACGATCACCCCCGACGCTTTCGCCGTTTCGAGCGACGTCAGAATCTCGGCGGCGCTCCGCTCGATGTCGGCCCAGTGATAAGCGTTGAGGCTGGGATTCAGCACCAGGCGTGCGAAACCCGCATGACGCTCCAGATCGAAAGATTTGCCCGAGTCCAAGGCGAAGTTCTCCCGAAGAGTGCCCGACTTTGCCTGCTACACCGACCGACGATTTTCTCCGGGCCGACGGTACCAGAACGGACCGCCCATTTCCCGGAAAGGATGCCCCGTCAGTCGCCGCAACCCGCCGTGCAGACGAAATGGAAATTTGCAGGTTCTGCGGATTCTACCGAATTCCGGGCAGCAAGTGTACAAAAGACTTTGTAAAAGTTGCGGTTTTTTTCCAGAAGCCGTCCCCCGATGGTGGTGCACAACGAACCAGCCGAACCGAATGTGCCGAGTCCTTGGCCTCGGAACTTCAATTCCGCCCGGTGAATTCGATCGATCCCAAGAGGAAGGCCCGGTCGGCCGGTCGATAGAGTAGGGGATTCCCGCCGTCAGGCCGATCGGTGCGAGCGCGCGTGTCCGATTCGACGATTGATCGATGCGAACGCGAAGATTCGACCGATCGGGCCAGTTCCTGATTGACACCGGATTTTTGACCTACGTATAGTAAAGATGGACATTCTATAACGATCGTAAAAGCGCAGGGCGGAGCCTCTCACCGCCGGTCATGTGACGTTCGGTGCTTCGTCTGGTTTCCAGTGTCTAAAGCTTTACAAACCCGATTCCTATGACCAAGTTCAGTCGCTTGCTGACGATCTTCGTCACCGTCCTCGCCGTGGCATTCATGGGCGTGGCGGCGGTGTCGACCGCCACCTGGACCGACTGGAAGAAGGTCGCGAACGAACGATATCCCCAAAACGACATTGCCAAGCAAAAACAGGATCTGGCGGCCCTCGATGAGCTCAGCAAGGCGGTCGACAAGGCGCAGCAACTGGCGGTCGCCGGCATCGACGCCGACGTCAAAGCCATCGCCGACCCGGCCACGGGCCGCGAAGTCCAGCTCGAAAAAATGCTCGCCCAACTCGAGCAGAAGACCCTCGAGCTGGCCGAGCAGGTCGAACTGCAGGCCCGCAAGGCCGACGTGAAACTCGACGACTTGAAGCTGCGCCGCGAAGACGTGATGCGTTTGCAAAGCCAGTTCGACGAGCTCGTCTCGCAAAGGCAGGCCTCCCAGGCCGACGTGAAACGACTGCAGGATCTGCTGTTTCAGGCCGAGGCCGTGCTCCAGCGCGTCGAGCGTCGTCGGGAAGCGCTCGAATCCGAAACGGGCCAAGGGCCAAAAAAGCCGCCTTACGAGGGTGGAGAAAAAAACTGACCGAAGCCGTCAATCCTGCCGGCGATTTGCCGCGGGGCTGTCTTCGGAAAAAAGCCGTGTGCGAAGCGTAATTGTTGCGGCACTGTGAATTGATGACTGTGAATTGATGCTTAAGGAGTCCGGTCGATGTCTTTCGTCGGCAAAATCCTGGTGGTGTTTCAGCTCGTCCTCAGCGTCATGTTTATGGCGTTCGCCGGGGCGGTCTATACCGCCCACATGAACTGGCGTGACGAGGCGGCGAAGCAGAAGAAGCTGGTCGCTGAAAAGACGACTGCGTTCAACAACAAGGACACGGAGCTGCAGACCGTCAAAACCGAGTTGACCGCCAAACTCACCGCCGCGATTCAAAAGGCCGAAGAAATCGACGCCACGCGCAAGGGACTCGCCCAGCAGGTCGAGACGCTGAAGAAAGAAACCGGCAATCTGCAGGTCGCCCGCCAGACCGCCAGCACGCAGGCGCTGATCGCCGGCCAGGATGCGATCGCCCGCAAGACCGAAGCCGACAACGAGCGGGCCATCAACCACGAGCTCACGCAGAAGCGCGACGAGGAATACGCCGACCGGATCAAGCTCGAAGACCAGAAACGGGCCCTCGAGATCGCCCACGACGTCGACGTCCAGAAAAACCGAGACCTGCTGGGACGCGTCGCTCTCATGCAACAGGCCCTGGCGGCAAACGGCATCGCCGCCGACATCAACGAGCTGGCCACGAAGGACGTTCCCCCCCCGGCCGTGGATTTCAAGATCACCGAAATCCAGCGATCGAAGAAACAGGGCTCCAACGAGCTGGTCGCGATCTCGGGGGGAAGCGATGACGGGCTGAAACGGGGTCACGAGCTCACCGCGTATCGATCGGGCCTCAAAGGGGGCCCGAAGGCGAAGTTTCTGGCGCGGATCCGCATTGTTGAAACCACTCCCGACGCCGCCGTGGGAGAAGTCATCGAAAGCTCTCGCAATGGCGTGATTCAGAAAGGCGACAATGTCACCACGAAGCTCTAGTTCGCGCAAGCCCAAAGGCCCCGCGGCCGCACCGGATGTCTACGTCGGATTGCTGTTTGTCGCCGTCGCCGCCCTGTGCGTCGGCTGCGCCCTGCTGGCGATGGAACTCAACGCCTACAATTGGCAACTCCCCGGTGGTGCGTAAGCAGCTCGGCCTTCGGCGGACACCAGTCAGTTGACGGTGGTACGATTGGCCACCAAACCCTGGGTGCCACGGCCAGCGACCAGCGGGAGTCGGCCGTGCGGGCGTCTC
>JAGVKR010000324.1 GCA_020050375.1 Planctomycetales bacterium | reverse complement strand
CGCGCTTCGAGGACTGGTCCAGCAGCGGGGCGCTGTTGCGGATCCCGATTTGCTTGAGCAGGGCCGTCAGGGCGGCCTCGTTGGCGCCGCGCGGCAGCGGCACGACGAGGAAGGGGGGCTTCTCGGGGACGTCGGCGAAGCTGACAAAGACAAAAATCTCGCGGCCTCCCGCCTTGCGGAAATCGTCGCTCCAGCTTCGAAGTCCGCCAGCGAGCCAATCGAGCGTCGGCCGGTCGAACCAGGCCGACTCGGTGAACCGGTCGCCCAGCAATTTGACGTCGACGCGACCAAGATCGATGCACGCGACGGCGATTGTCTGTTCGTCGAGGAACGGGGCAATCTGCCGGGCCCGGGCGGTGATACCCGCCGGCGGCGCCGCGTGGAGCATGCCGGTGAGCGCGGTTGCCGCAATGATCAGCAAGCAGAACAACGGAGAACGCATGGCAGCTCCTTGTGTTTTGACGTTGCGCGTTATGAATGCCTGAAGACCCCCGTGAGCTTGCCTCACGGGTGAATCAGATTCGTGCAAGTGAACGTCCTCTCCGAGAATCTCATTCACCAGCCACACAAGGTGGCTGGGGTCTTGGCCATTCATCGCGCGCTGCGTCTAGCCTTGTAATCTCCTTCACCTGCCGGACGAGCCGGCAGGGGTCGTGTTTCTGCACACACTGTCCCGTTACGAACGATGCAACTTTAAGAAAATTGTCCTCACGGATTAGTTTGAGTTTTCGTTCCCGGCCGGATCGTCAGCTCGTAGCGTTTCCCATAGTCCCTGTTGGTGAAGCCGCGCGGGGCCGGGATTTCGATGAAGGCGGTTGACCCGTCGAGCCGGTACGGGTATTCGCGTCCCGTGAGTGGATTCGTCGGCACGGGGACTTCGGTGATGTCGGAAAGCTGCTTCGGCAGGGTGCGGTCGTGGGTGGCGGCATATTGCCGGATCGCTTCGATCAGTCGCAATTCGGCGATCTTGGCATCGAGCCGATACTGGGCCATCAGAACATTTTCAAACGGTGGCAGCAGGAACGAGACGACGGGGATGATTTCACTCGCGGGGGACAAACGTCGGGCAGACTCGCCCGCCTTCTGATAGGTTTCCCAGGGGGAAAGTTGCTGCCGCTTGAGAACCTCGTCGCGGTATTCGTCGTGAAGATCGGCGACGGAGATCGCGATCGCCTGTCCGACCGACATGCCTGCGATCCGCTCGGCAGAGAAACCTTTCTTCTCCAGATGTTCGCGTGCCCGCGGGTAACCTTTGAGAGCCAGCCCGGCCAGAACTGTTCGCGCGACCGTTGCCTGATTCTTCGACTCGTTACCGATTGCCGGTGCGAACGCTCCCCAATCGATGAGCTTGCCGACCATCGCCTCGAGCAGCGCTTGCCATTGTTCGGGCGTGCGTTCGACTTTCTCAGGGTCGCGCAGGAAGGGAAACGTAGTATAGACCGTCGACGAGACTTCGAATTCGAGGCCGGGCCGCAAGTCGACCAGGGGAGTCGGGAGCGCCGTCAACGACCAGTACAGATTGGGGGAACCGGGCTGTTCGACCAGCTCCAGAATCCGTTGCACCATGAACGCGGCTTTGGCCGTTCCCACCAGGCCGGCAATCACGAGCGGAACCTCATTCACGTGCCGCGCCATCGCGAAGCCGGTTTGCAGCGATTGAGACGCGGCGGCAAAATCGCCGTCCAGCATCTGCATCCGCGCCTGTATCGACAGCAACCGGGCGAAGTTGCGCATCTCCTGCACCTCCTGGAGCCGCACGGAAAACAGGTCAGCGTTTCCCTTGAGCGGCAAATCCCAATCGCAATGGTCGCGACGGGCGGCGGTGCGGACTTCTTCGAGAATCTGCGCAATACCCGGCAACCAGGCCACGACCTCGGCCCGAGGCATTTCCGCGATCGGCATTTCCAGCCAATCGAACGCCTGCTTGCCGAGCTTGTCCCCCCCGTTCTGAATCAACGTCAGCTCAGCCCGATAGTACAGCGTGGCGGCGTTGCCGATCGTCTGGTCAAAAATCGGAGGGAGCAACGGGTATTTGAGGGCCGGCCCGGTTGCCGCGGCGGGCTCGATCTGCAGCCGGAAGATTTGCCGCGGTTCGTCCGACGACGGTTCCTGAGCTGCAGCCAGGTTCAGTGCGACGACCTGAGCCTCAGACGCCGGGAGTTTGCCAAGCAGCGCCAAGCCGAGTGCCAACAGCCCGTAACAAAGCGACTTCATGAGCGTGACCCCTGGTGAAATGACAGGCGATGCCGAAAGAAAGCCTCAGCCGGCCGGTTGGCGATCGGGATTTTGCAGATACAGCTCGCGCAATTCGCGACTCGTGGCCGGGGAGGGACTGGCTTCCGGCGGGGCAGAAAGGGTCGTTCTCGGCGAGCCGTCGGCGAGGGCCTCGACACCGAACCGTAAAACGCGGTTCCGCAATTCGAGATAACGGGGACGATCCGGATTCGTCAGCGCGGCGGGCGTCGCACTTTGTTCGCTGAACGGGGACGGCAATCTTTCGCGATGCGCGATCGGGGCGTCCTTCTCCGTTCGTTCGGGCGCGGAAGGAGCGAGGGGGCGCTCTGCCGCAACAGCCGAGTCGGCGATGCCGTTCGCTACGACTTTGACGGCCGGCTGACTCCGATCGTTCAACGCCAGTTCCAATCTCGCGACGGTCGTTCTGGCTTCGACGAGGAGAAATCCGAGCACCGCCGCTGCAACCGACGGGATTGCGGCAGCGCACATCCAGAGCCGGCGCGAATGGCTG
>JAGVKR010000612.1 GCA_020050375.1 Planctomycetales bacterium | reverse complement strand
GGCCGGTTTGCTACCGGCCGGCTTGTCGCTCTCCGCCGCTGCAACCGCCAAACAGAGCAATCCACTCAAAACCAACAGACCCGCTGAGAACCGTGCCGAACGCATAATGGGCATCTCCCGTCGCAAAGAGGCAAGCAGACCCTTCGGACGCTGTGGGGAACGACAGTCGACGACAACAACGCTCTCACAGTTTAGCACATGAGTCAATCCACCGCTGAAAGAGTCCTTCAAACGGACTTTTGACTTCACGCCGAGCCATTTCCAACGCGGATGGCAACTGTCGTCAGATCGAGTGGAGATCGCGGAAGTCATTGCCGGGTTGGCGCTTCGGCCGTCGGTTGCGTCTCCATTTCTCCAAACTGGAAAAACGGTTTGGGAAACCCACCGCGATTCACGCTATTGGCCGCTCGACTTCCCGTGTTGGGACCGTGATACTGGGGACCGGTCCCGAGGGCCTTCGCCGATGATCGATGTTCGCAATCTCTCCAAAGTCTATCCGCTGCCGGGCGGGCGCGAGCTGACGGCCGTCGACGCGATCTCGTTTTCGGTCGATTCCGGCGAAGTGTACGGGTTGCTTGGTCCGAACGGAGCCGGCAAGACGACAACGTTGCGAATGCTTTTGGGATTGCTCCGCCCCACCGACGGATATGCGGCGATCGGCGGCTTCCGGTCGGTCGATTTTCCGGACGAAGTCAAACGCCGGGTCGGGCTGGTGGCCGCTAACGCCGGGCTGTATCAGTATTTGTCGGCCCGCGAGATGTTGCTTTTTTTTGCCGATCTGTATGGTCTGCCGATCGGCGATGCGGAGCGCGAGCTTGACCGGCTTTCGCAACTATTGGGGTTAACGGAATACCTTGATCGTTCCTGTTCAACGCTCAGCACGGGCCAGCGGCAGCGGGTGAATCTGGCGCGGGCCCTGATCCATCAACCGCCGGTGATGCTGCTCGACGAGCCGACGCTGGGGCTCGACGTGCTCGGAACGCAGGTGATTACGGAATTCATCGCCCACTTGCGCGAGGAAGGAAAGGCGGTCATCCTCTGCACGCATCATCTCGACGAAGCCGAACGCATCTGCACTCGGTTCGGGCTGCTGCATCGCGGCAAGATTGTCGCCGAGGGGACGCTCGCGGAGCTTCGCCAACAGACCGGTTGCGGATCGCTGGTGGAGATGTTCCTGAAATTGTCGGCTCGCGGACCGATTCTGGCAGAGGTTGCGGAGTGAGCATGTTTAGCGGAGTCGTCTCCAGCACTGGTTGGCTCGAATCCCTTCCCTTCCCGATGGCTGCGACTCCCTGATGGCGCCTCATACCGAGCATCGCACGATTCAGCCGAATGAACGCCTGCGGCGGCTGGGGCGGCTGACGCTCAAAGAGTTGCGCGAGATTCTGCGCGATCGTCGCACCATCGTCACGCTGATATTGATGCCATTGCTGATGTATCCGCTGCTCTCGGTTTTCTTTCAACAGTTTTTCATGTCGCAACTCGGGACGGTGCAGACGCCGCGCTACGCGCTCGGTTTCGAGAACGACCAGGAAGGAAGCTTTCTTGCCAACGTGTTGTCGCAGGGGGGGCTGAGTCTGGTCCAGATCGATGCCGAGGTTCCGGCGCAGGAAGGCGAGTCTCGCACCACGCCGATCGTCGAGGCCGGGATTCGATCGGACCTTGTCGAAGGTCTCGAAGAGTTCGAAATCGACGTTGGATTGCGGCTGAAGGGAGAAGCTCCGTCACAGATCGATGACCAGCGCGACCTGGCACTCGACATCGACTTGCTGTTTCGGGATGACTCGCTGAAAAGCCGGGACGCTGCCGCCTATATCGAAAAATACCTGCGGGCCGCCAACGAGACGTTTCTGGCCGCGCGTCTGGAAAAACTGGGGGTGACGCAGCGCGCAGCTCCCATCCGCTGGGCGCGAACGACCGTCGAGCAGGCAGGAACGCATACGGGAACCATTTCGATCGCAGCCGTCATTCCGTTCGTCCTGATCCTGATGACGGTCACCGGCGCGGTTTACCCGGCGATCGACCTGACGGCGGGCGAGCGCGAGCGGGGCACGCTGGAGATCCTCATGGCCGCTCCCATTCCCCGCGTGGGCGTGCTCTTCGCCAAGTATGTGGCCGTCCTTTCCGTGGCCTTATTGACTGCGGCGGCCAACCTGCTGACGATGACGATCACCATCAGCGCCAGCGGGATGGGAAGCCTGCTGTTCGGCGAAGCGGGAATTTCACCCGGAGTGATTGCGGCCGTGTTCGGCCTCTTGTTGCTGTTTGCCGCATTCTTTTCGGCGGTGCTCCTGGTCATCACCAGTTCGGCCCGCAGCTTCAAAGAAGCACAAGCCTATCTGATTCCGCTGATGCTCGTGGCGCTCGCACCAGGGATGCTGAGCCTGATGCCGGGCCTCGAATTGTCGGGGTTGCTGCTGGTGACTCCGCTGGCGAACATTGTTCTTCTCGGACGCGACTTGTTCGCGTTCAAAGCCAGCGGCGGCGCGGCACTCACGGTTGTCGCCTCGACATTGCTTTACGCGGCCGCGGCGATCGGGCTGGCGGCGCGGATCTTCGGCGCCGAGTCGGTGTTGTACAGCAGTCAGCCGGGTTGGGCCGACCTGGTGCGCCGCCCCCGCGCGTCGCGAACGGCACCCACGTTGACAGCAGCCGCCTTCTGCCTGGCCCTGATGTTCCCGCTCTACTTTCTGATGATCAATTTGTTGGGAGGCGCCGCCGGGATCGGCGAGCAACTGCTCGCCGGGGTCGTCATCACGGCAGTCGTCTTCGGCGTCGTCCCGCTGATCGCCTGCTGGATGCGGCGCGCCTCGATCGCCGCGTGCTTTCGATGGCCGGAGAGCTCGTTGCCGATCTTCATTGGAGCAATTCTCGTCGGCCTTTCGCTATGGATGCTCGACCACGAGACGGTCATGTTGAGCAAGACGCTGCGCGGCGTGGAACTCGATGCCGGCTATCTCGACAAGTTGCAGCAGTACGTCGGCCAGTTGCGACAGGTTCCGCTCGTAGCGATCTTGCTCGCAATGGCCATCGTTCCGGCAGTCTTCGAAGAGGCCTTCTTTCGCGGATATTTGTTCACCGCGCTCCGTTCTGCCGGCAACGCCTGGACAGCCATCGTCGTTTCCGCCCTGACATTCGGATTGTTTCACGCGATTGTTCCGAATCCGCTCGCTTCCGAACGGCTGGTGTCGAGCGCTTTGACCGGTCTTGTCCTGGGATGGGTTCGCTGGCGCACCGGAAGCATCCTGCCGGGAACGGTGCTGCACGTGTGCCACAACGGCCTGCTGATGCTGCTCACGTACTACGAGCCACAACTTGCTGCACGCGGCATCGGCGTCACCGACTCGACCCATCTTCCCGGCCCGTGGCTGGCCGGTGGCGCTGTGGCACTGGTCGGCGGCGTCGTCATGATCTTTGCCTTCAGCCGGCCGCGGGCGCCATAAGTAACGGGGACTGGTCTATTCACTGGGGGCTCCCGTTGGTCGACCCCAGCCACCCCGCCGTTGTAGGAATCCAAAACAGACACTGATAGAATAAGACAGGGTTTGCTTTCGAGGACTTTGAATATGAGCACAGGCGCATTGCACGGAATCGTTCGTGGCCGGACGGTGATTCTCGCGGAAGACATGGAGTTGCCCCCCGAGGGTACGCAGGTCATGGTCACGCCCATCGCCGTTTCGTCGCGAAACAACGCGGCAATTCTCGCAGCCGTTCGGGCCGGCCCGAAGTTGACGATTGAGGAAGCGGCCGAGTTGGAGCAGGCGATTGCGGCTGGGCGCTGACCACTGGCCCCGCTGCCAACGTTGGTATCGGATGACGCCGACTCCGGTGGATGATGGCAAAATACCTCCTCGATACGAATGTCATCAGTGACCTGATGCGCGATGACGAAACCGTGACGAGCCGTCTTGCGATCGCCAATGACGATCGCGGTGACCTGCGCCATCGTTCGCGGAGAGTTGCAATACGGGATCGTGCGATTGCCGGATGGCCCCAAGCGTGGCAAGTATACAGCCAGGGTGACACAGATCCTTAGGGCATTGCATTGTCTGCCGGTGACTGAACAGGCGAGCGACAGGTACGCAGAGATCCGCCGCGCCGTCGAGCTTGCAGCAACGCCTCTCGATGACAATGACCTGTGGATAGCCGCGACAGCTCTCTCGCTTGGCGCAATTCTGGTGACGCGCGATTCCGATTTCTCGCGAATTACCGGTCTGGTGATTGAGGACTGGTCGCGTCCCGTGTGAATTCCCCGCTCGAGATGCGCGACGTCCATTCTCGGGCGCGTTCTCGTCCACACGGTGCCTGCGACGTCCGTTGACCCGAGGGGGTCAGGTCCATTTTCCGGCGATGACGCATCATTTGCCGTGCAACGCCGGACAGCCGGAAAAAAGACCAGACCCCGGTCGGCGCTCACAGCGGCGACGGCATTTCGGGGGGGCGCGGGCGCGACGCCTGTTCGATCACTTCGCGGTCGATCACTTCCACCGCGGGCGCTTGAATCGTGTCGTAGCCGCTGAAATCGAACTTTCGATTGGCGGTCGGGGCGTCAGCCGGCAACGCGACTTCGGGGACGACCGGCGACACCCGGTTCGACGTCGCATGCGGAGTGTCTTCCGAGCGAATCGCTGTTGAATCCGATCGCAGACCAATCAGATACCAGCGTTCGCCCCCCACAACCGTCATCATCAGCTCCGTTGCAGCGACGGGAGGCGACGCGTCGGCCGGAGACGCCACTTCTGCGACAACGATCAGCTTCGCGACGCGCCCCGAATCGTTGACGACCCGATACGTTCCCGCGGCGATTCCCGCTGGAAGTGGAATCGGACACGTCGCCGCCGTCCAGATTTCCTCGAGGGGCAGGCGTTCGTCTCTGTCGCGTCGATCCGAAACAGGTGTGGTCGGCGGGGCCTTTTCGGCAGCGGTGATGGCGTGGGATTGGATCAACTCCGCAGCCTCGCTGCGCGATCGCACGACGGGGCGCGTGCGCGGATGCTCGTTCGTCTTCCAGACGCGGACGAACAATCCGATCGCAACCACGAGCAGTAGAAGTCGTCCGTTGATATTCATGGCAGGTCAATCCTCAGTCGTCAGCGGCGCAGCGTCACAGCACGCGGGAGGGCGCGCTCCGACGGCGTTGGACCAAGATCCCGAACATGGTCCCGCCACTAATATCGGAAACCCCAATATGGCTGTCTTAGGCAATTTGAGGCGAATGCGGAAGATTTCCCGACGGCCTCGACAGTCGCCGTCCCATTTCGTCGCGAATGAACAGGACGGGCTGAAGCTCCTGCAATTGCAGGTAGTTATCATTTGCGTGTCACGAACCAGTACGGCACGCCCTGACGGTAAGCAGCACAGTCTTTGCGTTCAATCGCGATCCCCTTCTGTCCTCCGGCAAGTGGTGACAGAGGCCACACCTCCCTATACTCGGCGTATGGTCGCCCCCCTTGAAATCCACCCGGTCACCGCCCCCATTTGCGGCACAATCCGTCCCCCGGGATCGAAAAGCCTGACCAACCGGGCGCTCGTGGTCGCGGCACTGGCAGACGGTCCCTCACGTTTGACGGGGGTCCTCGACAGCCAGGACACGCGCGTGATGATCGACAGCCTCCGTCGACTGGGGCTCGTTGTCGATCACGACGCATTGAACGGCGCCATTTCGATCGCTGGCTGCGGCGGTGCGATTCCGGCAACCGCTGCCGAGCTATGGCTCGAAAACAGTGGCACAAGCATCCGTTTTCTCACCGCGCTGTGCACGCTGGGGCAGGGCCGTTTTCGACTCGACGGCAATGCACGGATGCGCGAGCGACCGCTTGGTGAGCTCGTCAACGCGCTGAATCAGCTTGGGGCCGACGTCAGGTGCGAGCTCGACAACGATTGTCCTCCGGTCGTTGTGACCGCCCGAGGACTTCCGGGAGGGACGGCCCGAGTCGGCGGAAACATTTCCAGCCAGTATTTGAGCGCGCTGCTCATGGCGGCACCGGCGGCAGCCGCGCCCGTCACGATCGAAGTCGCCGGTTCGCTCGTCTCCGAACCGTATGTCGAAATGACACGGGCCGTCATGCAAGCTTTTGGAGTATTGGTCGAAACACCGCCGGGACCGGGGACCGGGACCGGGGACCGGCAGCGACAGTCTCTCCGTCTCTCCAACTCTCTGTCTCTCATTCATCGTCTGAGTTACCCCATCGTTCCCCCCTCTATCGCATCGCGCCACAGCACTACCGTGGCAGCGACTACAACATCGAGCCGGACGCATCCGCAGCGAGCTACTTCTTCGCGGCGGCGGCGATCACCGGGGGAGAAGTGACTGTCAGCGGCTTGACGCGCCAGGCCCTCCAGGGTGACGTCGCTTTTGTCGATGCGCTTGAACAGATGGGATGTGAGGTCAAATCGAGCGCCAAAGACATCACTGTTCGGGGGGGGCCGCTCCGCGGCGTCGACATCGACATGAATGCCATCAGTGACACAGCCCAGACGCTCGCGGCAGTGGCTCCTTTCGCCGTCGGCCCCACCCGGATTCGCAACGTGGCCCATATCCGCCACAAGGAGACCGACCGCATTGCCGCCGTGGCAACTGAACTGCGGCGGATCGGGCAAACGGTCGAAGAGCACGCCGACGGACTGACAATTCACCCCGCTCCACTTCGACCGGCGACGATCGAAACCTACGACGATCACAGAATGGCGATGAGTTTTGCTCTCGTTGGCCTTCGCACGTCGGGGATCCGCATCGCCCATCCGGAATGCACGGCGAAGACGTACCCGCGGTTCTTTGAGGATTTGGAGATTCTGTGCGGGCGACGAGAATGCAGGCGACAGGAATCAGGCGGCAGGGGCCAGAAGCCACTCCAGCCTCCTGGCCCCTGATCTCTGTCTCCTGACCCCTCGTCTCCAACCGAGCGGATTATCAACGGACAATCCATGTCACCACGCGATTTGGCTTACGACGTTCTCAGCCGGTGGACGGAGCGCTCCGGCCCCGCCGTTCAGCAGCTCGAAGAGCGGCTGGCGACGGCCGCGCTCGCGCCTTCAGAACGCGGGCTGGCGATGGAACTGGTTCACGGCGTGATCCGCCGGCGGGCAACCCTCGATGCGCTGCTGCAACCGCACGTCCAGAGACCGCTTGAAAAAGTCGAACCGGGTGCGCTCACGCTGCTCCACCTGGGGCTGTACCAGCTTGTGTTGCTTTCGGGCGCGCCGGCGTATGCCGTCGTCAACGAAACGACAGAGCTCGCCAAGCGAATCGGCCGGCCGCAATGGACGGGATTCGTCAACGGCGTGCTCCGCTCAGCGAGCCGGGCCGTCACCGACGATCACGTCGCAGCACCCGCCGCCAACGCCGTCCCGCTTGCCGACGGGCGATTCCGAGTCGTGAAAGAAAAGGCTTTTCCGAATCCGGCGCTCGACTTCACGGGCTATTTCGCCGCCGCCTTCAGCTTTCCGCACTGGCTTGCCGAGCGGTGGCGCCGGCGGTTCACGCCGGCCGAACTGGAGCGGTTGGGGTTCTGGTTCAACACACCGCCGCGGCTGAGCCTGCGCGTCCATTCGCTCCGCACGACGCGCGACGCGTTTCTCGAAGCCTTGCAGCAAGCCGGCATCTCCGCCCATGCGGGAGATCATCCCGATGCTGTCCGGCTCGATCAGTCGGCGCGCGTCCCCGATTTGCCGGGATTTCGCGAGGGGTGGTTCACGATTCAGGACGAGTCGGCAATGGGAGCCGCGACCCTGCTCGCGCCGCAACCCGGTGAACTTGTGCTCGACCTGTGTGCCGCGCCGGGAGGCAAGAGCACGCACCTCGCGGCCCTCATGCGAAACGAAGGAAGCGTGATCGCCGCCGACGTGGACGCCGAGCGGCTTGAGCTGGTCGACGACACCTGCCGACGGCTGGGATTGTCGATCGTCGAGACCCGTGTCGTCCGCCGCGACTCAAGCGACCTGCCGGCCGGACCGTTCGACGCGATCCTGATGGACGTCCCCTGCTCGAACACGGGAGTGTTGGGGAAGCGCCCCGAAGCACGCTGGCGACTGACGCTCGCCGACATC
>JAGVKR010000724.1 GCA_020050375.1 Planctomycetales bacterium | reverse complement strand
TCCCCTTTTGCGGCCGATCGATTGCAGCGTGAAGCGGATGGCCCACGGCTCGCGGTTGAGGATCGCCGCGTTGAGGGCCGACTCGGCAATGTCGAGCATCCGCCCCGAGTAATGCTCGATCGTCTCGGCGACCTGTTTCGAACGCTCGGCGCGGCGGTAGATAGTCGAGGGCTGACAGCCGAGTTTCTCGGCCGCGAGGTAGATTCGACCCATTGTGGTTTGGAGGGCTTCGACGATTTGGGCGTTGGTGTAGCGGGGCGAGTACATGGGGGCTCCGAGGGGAAGGATTCGGGATTCGGGATTCGGGAATTCAGGGGTCGGGGGTCGGGGGTCGGGGAATTGTTTAGCCGGGAGGTGCAGCCGAGTGCTGGGTGTGAACACGCGAACGCTGGTGCCACTTGTGACTCAAACGCCACGCCACGCAACGTGGATGTTGCGTGTAGAACTGCGGGAATTCGCGAATTTGACTGAATCTGGAAAGGGGCATCTGGTGTAGATCGGACGAGAGGAATTGCGGATCCGGGCGGATGCCGCGGATCGAGCGGATACGAACAATGGCCTTGGTTGAGCGTTTAATACGATACAAATGTACACATTATACCGATGAGAGACGGCCAGCGAAAGTTGAAGTTTTGACAGGGGGCCCTGGACCGGTGCCGCGTATGTCGGTCGTGGGCGGGAATCCGACATGTCGTCTAGACGGCGCTGGCCTACAGACTGGGCGCGAAGGGATCCAATACGACATCGCGCGAAGTCCGGTACCGCAAAGCGGTTAAACTCCGAAGCCCAAGGGTTTCACGGCGAAGATGGGATACCCGGGGTCCGCAACCGGCGATGGGTGTCAACCCTGAAGGGGTCGGCAAGATCGCGGCGGTGAATCTCGCGCACCGCCCATCACCAACACATCGGCGCGCGTCCACCACAACCTCGGTCTTGTCGAACCCTTGCAGGGTTCACCTTCCGATAACGCACCGCACCGAGGGTATCCGGGCGTACCGAGAAACCCACGGCTTCGGAGTGCAACGCCTTCGGCGTAGCAAAATGGCCCGTCGGATGTCGTCGTTGATCGGGGTTGTCGACGACCTTATCATGAACGCCACGAAGGTCGTTCTCCGGCGCACATTTTTTCCCGCAGATTCGCAGGGAAGGGTCGTGACTCACCTGTCTTTGCAATACGGCAAGAGCTGTCTGGTGAAGATCGGAAGAACGCTCGAGATGGTGACGCTGACCGAAAAGGTGGACAGCGGCTGGCTGGGAACAACGCAATCCAGCGGCGACACGAAAACCATCCGCGTGCCGTTTGAAGATTTTTTGGCGGACGATTGGGAAACACTCGTGACCGTCCGGGTTATCACGGAAAACTTCGAGTGGGGCCCGGAAACGAGCGCCTCGATCAAATACGGCCCGGGCAAACTCGTGATCGTTCCGGCACGGATTGCGCTCTTGTACGGCCGACAGGACAAGCTGGAAGCCGTCGTCTGAACCATCGGCCGGCACGAATTACTCTGCGCCCTCCTTCGACCATGCCGTGAAAACGAACAATTCCTCGGTCGCATCGCTGCATACAGTTATACATGCATTTTTGCATGTATAACTACTTGACTTTCGATGGAGAACGGCGGATAATATCAATCGAAAGTGAGGATTTGTGACGACTCGAAAAAAGCCCCTATCAAAGACGCCAAGCCGCCTGCGGACTTCCTCGGCCACAAAAGCCCGGAAGCCTGTCGTTTTTGAAGCGATCAAGCGGGGCGATTCGGTTCTGCCTTTGAGAGCGCTTTCCCTCCGCCAGCGCTTCGGTCTGAGCCGCAAGGTGTTTTCGCGGCTCTCAGGCTATTCCGAGCGGGCCATCGCCGAATGGGAGACCGGCAAGACGCTGAGTGACGCCAGCCGACAGCGGATCGTCGAACTCGAACGGCTGCAAAACGGCCTGCTGCAGATCATGAAGGAAGATTTTGTCGGCGAGTGGCTGCAAACGCCGAATTCCGCCTTCGACGGGCTCAAACCGATCGAGGTCATCGAACGCGGTGAAGTGGACCGCATCTGGCGAATGGTTCATTTGGTCGAATCGGGCGTGCCGGCTTGATCCGTTACGACTCCTTGGGTAAATCTCTCGCCCCCTGGATTTTCCAGGAACTCCCCTTCCGTCGTCGACCTGGAAACAGCGCGAGATTCGCTCCGCCGGGGACTCGCGCTGATGGAACGAGCAACGCCTCGAATTTCAATTCCCACGCGATGCGCCCAACGGCTTGGGATAGTGCCTCTTGCCCCGCATCCTGAAGGGCGATCCAATTGGGTCCGATCAGATCTCTTTCCGATACTGGAAGGAAGGCCGATACCCGCTTATCTCGAACGTCCAACACGGCCTGAAGCTGAACGTCGATTGCCACGAACATCCGGGGCGGCATCTTTGCCGGTGGAATCCCGAATGCGGATGACATTCCCAACGACTCCGCCGTTGCAGTACCGGGTTCGAGACTGCCATACACGCAATCGAACTGGCCGGGCGGATTCCATCGTCCGCCAGAGGCGCGGCTCCCTCTTCCCGATAGCATGTCACTGCGGCTGGCGTAACGCACGGTCGTAAAGCGATAGATCGTGCCTGACCAGGGAGCCACAAATTTCAGACAGTTCTGCATTGCTTCGCGGAGTTCAGCGCTGCGTGGATGCTCAGGCATCGTGCATCGTTTCCTTGGGCGTGACGAGAACAATTGCGCCCGATCAGACCATGCTCGCTCTCTGCCGTCAAATACGCGGCTCTTGACATTTCACACGCAATTGCAGGAAGAGGCTTGGACCTACGAGCGTGTCCGTCGCGGAGACAAAAAGGAACTGGCCCGGTTTCAGGAGCTCGGGCAGATTCTCATCGCTCTGCGGATCGTCAGCGGCCTGAGCCAGCGGGAGCTCGCCCTGCGGCTCGGCGTCCACGAGTCGCAGGTCTCCCGCGACGAACGCAACGACTACCACGGCGTGACGATCGAACGCGCCGATCGAATCATCTCAGAAACCCTGGGGTTCGAGCTGGCTTATAGCGTCGCCCCGACTCGGAAACGACCGCCTTCTCGGCGGCGTGCGGTCGGCGTTCGGTGACGAGCGATCTGCGCATCATTTGCGGCCGAGAATTCAAGCACAATGAATTAACTTAACCTCATATTGTAAAATATCTTATGTAATATCTCACCGAAACCTCGACCGCGACTGCCATCGCAACATCCGCCACCCAATCAACTTTACATTTTGACACTAATTTAATGATAATAATTGACTTTGTAAATTGAACGCCGATAATAGGCATGCGTGAACAAGGAGTGCCAAACGGAATCTCAATCATGGCCGAAAACGAATCGCTGGACCTCGGAGGCCCCTACTCCAAACGGTGGGATGTACCTTTTGAATTCGTCCGAAAGGGTGCGTCGTGTCACGTCGTTGGGCGAAGTGGCTCGCCCCGCAACAACCGCAAGGGCGACAGGAGCAAGGAGTGACCCATGCCTCAGCCTGAAATGATTGATCCGCGCATTCTCGGGCAACGCATCGCCGAAGCTCGCAAAGCCCGGGGCAAGACGCAGGAAGAGGTGGCTGTCTTCCTCGGGTACAGTCGGCCCACATACATCGCCATCGAGAAGGGGGAACGACTGGCCAAGTCCGACGAGATCATCAAGCTTGCTGCTTTTCTCGGTCGGACGGTTCACGATCTCGTTCGTCCGACCGAACCGATAGTCGACCTGCAACCCCATCTTCGGGCGGTCGCCGAGAAGATGAAGGGGACCGACGAAGCGGCGTTGAACAACGCCATTGTCGAATTCCAGCGTCTGGCCGAAGACTACCTCGAGCTGGAGCGGATGATGAACGCTCCGCTCCGCTTCAACTACCCGCCCGAAGTCGCACTGAACGCCCATATTGATCCGGCCGAATTCGCTGAGGGAGAAGCCACGCGGGAACGGCGCCGTCTCGGACTCGGCGACCAGCCGATCATCAACCTTCGCGCCATGTTGGAGTGGGATGTTGGGCTGCGGATCTTTTACTGGGATCTCCCATCATCGATCGCCGGGAT
Organism: Planctomycetales bacterium; assembly: GCA_020050375.1. Classification (GTDB taxonomy): domain Bacteria; phylum Planctomycetota; class Planctomycetia; order Planctomycetales; family Planctomycetaceae; genus SIAF01. The sequence goes on along the minus strand of JAGVKR010000724.1, from coordinate 3,133 downwards.
GTACGCCTACACGTCGGACCTCGGCTGTTGCATTCTCGTCAATCGCAAGCATCCCGCCGAGCGGCGACGCGTCTCAATGCTGCACGAGTACGGCCATCTGCTGGTCGATCGCTTCAAACCGGGCATCGATTACCTGAAGATGCCGGGGCGGAAGCCAGTCAACGAGCGCTTCGCCGAGGCGTTCGGACTGTCCTTCCTGATGCCCGCCACGAGCGTCCGACAGCGGTTTCACGACATTGTACGTTCGACGAACGACTTTCAGGTGGCTGATCTCCGGCGTCTGAGCCACTTCTATTTCGTCTCCGTCGAAGCCATGGCATTGCGACTTGAGCAAATGGGGCTGATCTCCAAGGGAAGTTGGCAATTTCTCAAGGAGTCAAAGTTCGCCCCGAAGCAGGCTTCCGAGATGCTCGGTCTGCGACCACAGCCCATTAACGATCATCCGTTCCCGGAGCGGTATCAGTTTCTGGTGGTGAGTGCCTATGAGCGGGGTGACATTGGAGATAGCGATCTGGCTCATTTCCTGCGCTGCGATGTCGTGACCGCCCGAGAGATCGTCGCCAATACGCTCTCCAGCAGGGAACTGGTTGACAGCACGGGCGAAGAGCGCGAAATGCAGCTCGATTTTCGCAAGTCGCTTCTCACCGGAGTCTCGTGAGTTTCGCAAGGATGTGACATGCCCCCCGGCACTATCGATACGTGTTGCCTCATCGACATTCTGACATCTGGACACGGTGACGCTATCTTGCGGACGTCAGGCCACGCTTGGCACTTGCCGGTCGCCGTGAAGGGCGAGATGCAGTTCCTCCGCCAGACCGACCCGACTGATTCGACGAAGCTCATCCTTGTCCCCGTCGATTTGAACCCGCTGATTTCGTCGGGCATACTCACAGTCTGTCAGCCCGACATTCAACCCGAGTTGGACCTGTTTACGCAATACGCCACGATTTTTCGCTCGGATGGCGAAGCCATGTGCATGGCCTTGGCGGAGTCGCGCGGCTGGCTGATCGCCACCGACGATCGAAAGGCGATCCGCATCGGTCAGCAGGCCGGGCTGGCGGTGCTCTCATCTCCACAACTCATGAAGGCATGGGCGGAAAATGCTGCCTCGGATCGAGCAACACTCGTGAAGGCGCTCAAAGACATCGAACGACTTGCCCAATTCCGCCCGAACGCGACGATGCCGGAGTTTCAGTGGTGGATGGACCAACTTACTTTACCGTGACGACCTAATCCCCGTGAAGCACCGGGCATCCCTCACTCCGACTGCGAAAACTGCGCGAGCGCCTCGCGATCTAGTTCGATCCCATGCCCCGGCCGATCGGGGGCGATGGCTTTGCTGTTGGCGAATTTCACGGGCTCTTTCGCGACTTTGTTCCAGGTGAGATCGGAGAATTCCAGGTAGAGGACTTCGGGGAGGCTGGCAGCGAGGTGGACGCCGAGCTCCAGGAGCGTGTTGCCGAGGGAGACGGGGATTCCAAAATCGCCGGCGAGGTGGGCGGCGGCACGGGAGGCGCCGATTGAGCCGTGGAGGTTGAGGACGTCGACGCCTCCCGCTTCGAGCAGACGGCGTTTGCCGGAGAAGCCGAGATACTCTCCTGTGTTGATTCGCGTGAAGGGGATTTCGCCGCGAAGCTGGGCGTAGCCGGCGTAGTCTTCGCGGGTGATCGGGTCTTCGATCCAGAAGATGTTGAAGCTCGAGTCGCGGTAGATGCGGCTGCGGCGGATCGCCTCTTTCGGCGACCAGGCTTCGTTGGCGTCGACCATGATGTCGGCGCCGGCTCCCATCACGTCGCGGGCGATCCCGAGCCGTTTCAAGTCCCATTCGACGTCAGGATGCCCCACCTTGATCTTGATCGCGCGAAAACCCATCCGCTTGAAATCCCCGAGCCGGCGGCGGAAATCGTCGTCGTTCAGGTGGAAGTCGAGCGTGCTGCCGTACGCGGGGACTTCGGGATCTTTTCCTCCCAGCAGGCGATAGAGGGGCAGGTCGAGCGCTTTGCCCATCAGGTCCCAGAGCGCCGTTTCGACGGCGAGCGGGAGGATCGCGGCACCGACATTTCCGCCGCGCGGGCGCGAGATGCGCAGTGCTTCGCCGAACGGATTCGCCCCCCGCAGCGCGGGCCACATGTTGTATTCGAATTGGGCCTGTAGCTGCGCCAGCGCCGGCGTGGGACACCCCTGCTGCAAATCGAACCCGACGCCGGTCAGGCCGTCGCCGGTGACAAGCTCGAGGACGGTCATCCAATGGACGTCGAATTTCACCTGCGAATCGCCGATCGGCATCGCCAGCGGCAGACGGAGGCGGTGGAGTTTGTAGCTGGCGAGGGTGAGGTTGCGCGGGGAGGTGGTGGGGGGCATGGAAGCTCCGCAGGGGGGACCGGGGAACTGGGACCGGGGAACTGGGAAATTGTTAAGATGCGAGGCGCAGCCGAGTGCCGTGTGAACAGACTTTCGCAGAACAGTACCAAGTTTCCAGTCTCAACTCCCTGGTCCCCGGTCCCAGTTCCCCGGTCCCGTCCGCCCCTCACGGCACAAAATATTCCACGGAAGTAATGATGCCCAGTAGTGTCATTCCGATTCCCGCCACGAGCGTCAGCGTCTGCATCGTGCGGCTCATTCGCAGGGGGGCGGGGAGGCGGACGCGGTCGGCCCAGAGCATGGCGAAGCACCACAGGCCGCACGAGGCGGCGCCGCTGATGATGCTCCCGAACGTCAGCCGATTGATGATTGTCCCCGCCACGCTTTCCGGGAGCCAGATCATCGTCAGCCCTCCCAGCAGGCAATAGACGATCGTGCCGACGCGGACCGGCGGGATTTTTTCGGGTGTGATCCATTTGGGAAACATGGCCGTGGCCGCCTCGACGAGCGTGTGGCGGTAAACGTCGAACGCGCCGTAGAGCGTGCCGATGAAGGCGAGGAAGACCCCCATCCGGTAAACCCATCGCAGCTCGGGGTGCAGGGCGCTCATGAACGCTTCCTGCTCATTGAGGAGATCGTTGTTGGCCGGGACGACCTGTTCGTGATTGAGGACGAGCGTTCCCAGCGTCGCGAAGAGCAGCGTCACGAGAATCACGAACGCGAACGAGGCCCCCGTGTCGAACAGCGGCGCCCGCCCCCACTGTTTCGCCAG
>JAGVKR010000567.1 GCA_020050375.1 Planctomycetales bacterium | reverse complement strand
CGCGGCGCAGCGTCCTGTTCGTGCGCCTGTTGTGGGCGAGATACATCCGCGCCGGCGATGGCGTGATGTTTGACCCAAGGCTCGCGGGAATCGTCAAGTTTCGCGACGTGACCGACGGCCTCTCCAACACCGTTGCCATGAGCGAACAATCAGCGACAGCATCAATTTCGACACGTGGCGCGGCATGGCGTCCCGCAACGGCAGCGAAATACTGGGGGATTACTGAACACACGATTCCCGCCGTTTGCGCCGACACGAGAAATCCCTCGCTCATGCATCGGGTTATGATCCTGGGCTCGTCGATCGGGCGTGCGGAGCTCGTCCACCCGTATTCCATCCGTGGGGTTTTTGATATTCTAAATCGCCAGCGGTGCTCCTGTCTCAACGCGACAGGAGCACCGCCGGGCGAAAAGCCCCCGTAGCTCAGTTGGATAGAGCAACAGATTTCTAATCTGTCGGTCGGGAGTTCGAATCTCTCCGGGGGTGCTCCCCCGTCTTGCAGGTTTTCGGATTCGGTCGAAACCGCCTGCATTTCGGGGGTTCTTCCTGCGCCTCGGTCGACTTTGCAAATCGGCACGATCCTCGGTAGACCACATGGACTCGAATCGACGGCTGCGTTTGCGGATCGGGCTGGGCCTGTGTGCGATGACGCTGGTTGTTTACGGGCAGGTGTGGGGGCACGAGTTCACCGAGTTCGACGACCAGATTTACGTCGTTCACTGCCCGCTGGTTCAAGGGGGGCTTAGCGACCGAGGCGTGCGGGAGGCGTTCACGACGTTCCGGGCGTCGAACTGGCATCCGCTGACGTGGCTGTCGCTGATGGCCGATCGGCAGTTTTTCGGGAACAACCCCGGGGCGTTCCACCTCACCAACCTGGGACTGCACCTGGCCTGTGTGCTGTTGCTATTCCTGGCGCTGGGGCGATTGACGGGAGCCCCGTGGCGGAGCGGTCTGGTGGCGGCGCTGTTTGCGATCCATCCGCTGCACGTCGAGTCGGTGGCGTGGATCTCGGAGCGCAAGGACGTGCTCAGCACGTTCTTCTGGATGCTGGTCCTTTGGGGCTACAGCCACTATGTGCGAAAGCGGTCGCTCATGTGGTATCTATTCGTCTGCGGGGCACTGTCGCTGGGACTCTTGGCCAAGCCGATGCTCGTGACGCTGCCGTGTGTGCTTTTGCTCCTGGACTATTGGCCGCTCGACCGCGTGCGGCCGGTGTCGAATGACGCCGCGTCCGGGACGGGCAAAGGGGGCCGGAAAAAGCCGAAGCGTCCGTCACCGGAACCGCAGGAAGCAGCGAAGACGACGGTAGCGTTTCCCGCCGTCACCTGGCAAAAAGCCTGTCTCGAAAAGCTGCCGCTGTTCGTGCTGGCCCTGGCGGCCTCCAGTGTCACGCTTCTGGCTCAACGGACTGCGATGTCGACGACGGCGCAGACGCCTTTCGCCTATCGGCTGTCGAATGCGGTGACGGCGTATGTGACCTATCTCATCCAGACGATTTGGCCGGTGCGTCTGGCGTGCTTTTATCCGTGGCGGAACATTGAATGGAGCTCCCCCTGGCCGATCGCGGCAACCTTGTTTTTGATCGGGGTGACGCTCGCTGTGGTTCGCGCGAAGCGGTTGCCGTGGCTGCTGGTCGGTTGGCTGTGGTATCTGGGGACGCTGGTGCCGGTCATCGGGCTGGTGCAGGTGGGAACGCAATCGATGGCCGACCGTTACACCTACATTCCGCTGATCGGGATTTTCATCATGGCCGCCTGGAGCCTTCCGGCGGAGGCGTTGACGAAGCGCCGGGGACTGACGACGGCGGCCGCGGCGGTGGCGCTCGGAGTTTTGATGTTCCTGTCGTGGAGGCAGGTGGGATTCTGGCGCGACACGCAGACACTATTTGCACACGCTCTGGATGTGACCGAGAAAAACTGGATGGCCCACATCAACCTGGGAACCGCCGCCGAGAAGCAGGGGAAAATCGCCGAAGCGCAGCGACACTACGAACAGGCCTGGCGGATTTTTCCCCAGAGCGTTCAGGCGAACACGCTCCTGGCCGACCTGGCGATGCGTCGCGGAGATCGCGACGAAGCCCGAAAACGGGCCCTGGCGGCGATTCGCATCAGTCCGGAGACGGCCGAAGCGCAGGGGATCCTGGGGCTGAGTTATGCCGCCGCCGGAGAATTCGAGCCGGCGATCACACATTTTCAGGCGGCGGTCCGTCTGGTCCCCGACAATCCCGGGTACCGCTATAATCTGGGTCTGGCTCTGGCGGATTCGGAAAGGCTCGCCCAGGCGGCCGACGAGTTCCGGGCGATGATTCGGCTCAAGCCGGACGCCGCGCCGGCCTATCATCAGTTGGGGATCGTGTTGACACGCATGGGACTGCGGGAGCAGGCGCGCGAGTCATTCCGCAAAGCCGTGCAACTCGATCCCCGCCTCGAGGAAGCCCAGCGCGAGCTGCAGGCCGCTCCATGAAAAAGAAGAAAAAGCCGCCGCCGCGTGCGGCGCTCGAGCTGGAAAATCGCAGACCGCCAATCACCTGGGGCGAGGTCGGATGCCTGGCGCTGGCGCTCCTCGCCGTTGGGGCGATCCGCCTGCGGCTCATCGACGTTCCGCTGGAGCGCGATGAGGGAGAGTACGCCGCGATGGCGCAAGTCATCCTGCGCGGGGGGATCCCCTACCTTTCGGCGTACAACATGAAGCTGCCGGGTGTCTTTTACGCTTATGCGCTGATCCTGCGGTGCCTGGGAGAGACAACCGCCGCGATCCACTGGGGGTTGCTCATCGTCACATCGACGTCCACCGTGCTCACGTGGCTGCTGGCACGGCAATGGTTCGACGCGGTTACGGCGATCGTCGCCGCGCTGAGCTTCGGTGTGCTCACAGTCAGCATCACCATGCTCGGGTTCTCAACCAACGCTGAGCACTTCGTCGTGCCGCCGCTGCTCGTGGGCTGGTTGATCCTCTCCGCCGGGGAGAAGCGTCAACCCCTGCGGTTGTTCGCAGCCGGAACGATGTTCGGTGTGGCGGTCCTGATGAAGCAGCACGGGGCGGCGTTTGCGGCGGCGGCCGGCGCCTGGCTGACGATCACCGAGCTGCGGCGCGGAGGGTGGTGGCCGGCCTTGCGAACGGCCGCAATTTTCTCAATCGGCGTCGTCACGCCCTACGCCGCCGTCGCCGCCTGGCTGGCGGCGAACGGTGCCTTCGAGAGATTCTGGTTCTGGACCGTGACGTATTCGCGGCAATACGTGGCGACGTTCACGATTCGTGCCGGGATGGGAAGTCTGGCTCGCACGGGAGGCATGATTGTGGCCGCGCAGTGGCCGGTGCTGTTGGCGGCTGCCGTCGGCATCTCGGG
>JAGVKR010000827.1 GCA_020050375.1 Planctomycetales bacterium | reverse complement strand
GGTCTCAGCGGCCGGTTTGGCGGCCGGCGGCGGCGGATTTGTCGGTTCGTCGGCGAGAAGCGCCGCCGTCAGCAACAGGCCGCTCATCATCCCCTGCGTCACACGTTTGCCGTTCATGCCCGATTTCCTTGTTACAGAGTCGGCGGCGATCCAATGCCAATCGGCCGGACGCGCCACGATTCATTGTCGCCGATGGTTGGGGAGCGTGCAACAAAATTGGCGAAACTCGCCGCCATTGCCGGCCTTCCGCACCGGCGGTACGTTAACACCCATACGGGGCGATGACCGACTTCCAGCTTTCTCGCATCGCCGGCCAATCTCCGCATCCCTCTTTCACCGGCCGTACCATCATGCGAACACGAGCTTTGCTTCTTCTGGTCGCGGCGATTCTATCGGCGCTGCCTGCTTCCAAGCCGGTCCGCGCCGACGCACTGGCTCGCTTGAAGCCCGACCGGCTGGAGGCCGTGCATCAGGCGGTTTTGGGCCTGAAAGCCCAGCGCCGGGACATCGAGCGGCCGGAACCCTATCTCGACTTTCGTGCCAACCTGCACGTCCACTCCGCCTTTTCGCACGACAGCCGCGGCAAAATCGACGACATCGTCACGGCCGCAAAGTCCGCCGGGACGAGCATTGTCATGTTCAGCGAACACCCCGCCGACCACTACGACTTTTTCAAGGAAGGTCATCAGGGAATCAAAGACGGCGTGCTGCTGATTCCGGGGGCGGAGATGAAGGGTTTTCTGGTCTATCCCACGTTCAGTCTGCGCGGCGTCGAAACCGGCTCGCCGCAGGAGCTCTCGGATCTCGTGCGCGGCCGCGGCGGATTGCTGTTCGTGTCGCACCTCGAAGAGCGAATGGACTGGGAGATTCGTGGCGTGACCGGCGTCGAAATCTACAATACCCATGCCGACTTCAAGGGGGAAAAGAATCTGATCGCCGCCATGCGGAACCCGCTCTGGCTGTTCCAATCGGCCGACCTATTCCGCAAGTATCCCCAGGAGGCGTTCTCGGCCTTGCTCGACTATCCTGCGGATTACCTTCGACGATGGGACGAGCTTTGCGAACACGCGCCTCATACAGGAGTCTCGGCCAACGACGCCCACCAGAATGTGGGCCTCGCGCTCCGCCTGATTGAAGGGGACAAGGTTCAGGTCGAAGATGCCCTGGGAGAAAAGCTGCTTGAGCTGGGGGCCAGCTCGAATCCGCTCATCCTGCCGCTGCTCAAAGACAAAAAAGTCGGCGACCCGCTCTTCGAGCTGCGGATCGATCCCTACGTCAACAGCCTCAGGCACGTCGGAACGCACCTGTTGCTCAAGGAACAAACCAAAGACGCGGTGTGGGACGCGCTGGAGACGGGGCGGGCGTTCGTCGCCTTCGACTGGCTCGCCGACGCCACCGGTTTCGATTTCGCCGCCATCTCGGCGAAAGACCGGCACGAGATGGGCAGCCGCATTCCCCTGACGAACGGGTTGAAACTGCAGGGGCAGGCTCCGCTGGCGGCTCGATGGAAGCTCCTCCGTAACGGTAAGCTCGTTGCGGAATCCACCGGCCGCACATTCGAGACAGCACTCACGGAACGCGGCAATTACCGCGTTGAACTGTGGCTTGAAATTGCCGGTGAACAGCAGATCTGGATTCTTTCGAACCCGATCTACGTCGGCGTTGCTGCAACGCAGTGACCACAGCCATCACCACTGAAGCCGCCCCGGCAGGAATTCCTCCACAAGCTCCTGATAATACGGCAGCAGCCGATTGATGTCGGGGCGCTCGTCGGTCTTCGTGTACAGGTCGAACGGATTGAACTTCCGCACCCACTCGAACATCAACCGGTCCTGATCGTTCATCAGGTGGCCGTATTCCCCCTCCCGATGAGCGGGGTAGAACGAGTGGTAACGGATCATGTACAGCGCTTCGACGGGCAGTCGATGCCGGACAACCTGGTACAGGTATTCGTCGTGCCCCCACGACATGAGGACCTCCTGAAGGCCGCAACCTTCGCGGTAGATTCCGCACCGCGTTTTGTAGTCGGGGTTATCGTTGTCCGGGTTGTCGCGAAAGAACTCCGGCAGCACGATTTTTTCGGAGAAGGCGCAGCCAACCGGAAACGTGTCCCCGACGACGGCCCATTGCGGCTCGCCGAACAGGCACAGGACTTTTCCCAAGTCGTGAATCAACCCCACCAGCACGAACCAGCGCGGATGCCCCGCACGGCGAATCGACTCCGCCGTCTGGATCGCATGTTCGATCTGAGACGCCTCGGTGTCCGGATCGCTGGTGTCGATGATGGCGTTCAGGCTCTCGATCGCTTCCCAGACGGTCATTTGACGCTTTCGCAATGGCAGATACTTCTGCCGTTGCGACCGCACGAAATCGACCGACTGAAAACGATGGTTCAACCGATAGAACTCGCGGACTCCAGAGCGCGTGTCTTCTTCGTAATTGCGGAACTGATGCTGTGCGACGCCCGTCGGTGTTCCGCTCGCGGAAGGGTCACCCTCGGCCTGCGAATAGCGACGGCGGACATCGTCGTCCCAGTCGTCGAGATTGGCCAGGGGGGCGTCAGCGTTTGGCGGTTGCGGTTGAGACATGATCCGGCTCCTGTTTCCCGTATCATCACAATTGCCGGGCGAGGTCGCAATGCCAGGTTACCCTGTCGACTGGCGGTCTCCCGGTGATACAATATAGGGCGTAAGTCGTTCCGGCTTTGCCGGTGAGCGACCGATCCCACCGCCGTCGACGACGGCCCGAAAACCTGCCTGTGTTGTCCGACTTCCGTGTCCCAGGCGTTGCCGCCGTTGGAACTCCCGCTGATGTGCCCCTCCCTGTTTCGAGCGATCCTGCTGACGATACTCTGCCTGGCATTCGCGGTCGTGAGCCGTGCCTCGGCCGACGAGCCGGACACCGTCTCGTTCAGCCGCGACATTCGCCCGATTCTTTCCGACCGCTGCTTCACCTGTCATGGGCCCGACAAGAACACCCGCAAGGCCGATCTCAGGCTCGATGAGCGTAAAGCGGCTGTCGCGGCAGGCGCTTTTGAACCAGGCAAACCCGGCGAGAGCGCGCTTGTCGAGCGCATCTTCTCCGACGATCCGACGCTCGTGATGCCCCCGCCGCGGCTCAACAAGCCGCTGACGGCCGCGCAGAAAGAGCTGCTCAAGAAATGGATCGCCGCCGGTGCGCCGTACGAATCGCATTGGTCGCTGATCCCGATTCCGAAACAGGTCGCGGTCCCTGCGCCGGCCGATTCTGCACATTGGATTCGCAATCCGATTGACGCCTTCGTGCTCGACAAACTCCGCCCTGCGAAACTCGATCCGGCCGAAGAAGCCTCACGCGAACGGTGGCTCCGCCGCGCGAGCTTCGACCTGACCGGGTTGCCCCCCACACTCTCCGAGCTCGACGCGTTTCTCGCCGACCGCACTTCCGGGGCGTACGAGACGGCTGTCGATCGCTTGCTCAAGTCCCCCGCGTACGGCGAACGGATGGCGAATGAGTGGCTCGACGCGGCTCGCTATGCCGACACATTTGGCTATCAGTCCGACCGCGACATGCACATGTGGCCCTGGCGCGACTGGGTGATTCGGGCCTTCAATGACAACCTGCCTTACGATCAATTTATCCTCTGGCAGACGGCGGGCGATCTGCTCCCCAATCCGACGCGCGACCAGCAACTGGCCACGGCGTTCAACCGGCTGCACCGACAGACGAACGAAGGGGGGAGCATCGAGGAAGAATTTCGCGTGGCCTACATTTCCGACCGCGTCAATACGAACGCCACCGCCTTCCTCGGATTGACGTTCGAGTGCGCCCGCTGCCACGACCACAAGTACGATCCGATCCTGCAGGCCGATTTCTACCGGCTCTCGGCGTTTTTCGCGAACATCGACGAGCACGGGCTCTATTCGCACTACACCGAAACGGCTCCCACGCCGGCGCTGCTTCTGTACGAGGGAGACCAGGAAACGCAACACCGCGATCTCGTCGCTCGAATCCGCCTGAAAGAAGCCGAGCTAGCGCAGATTCGCGAGGCGCACCGGATCGCCTTCGCTTCCCGCCCCTCGAAAGAACCTGCCGGCGAGGCGGGTGAGCCAAACCCGCTCGACAAACCTACGGCGAAATTCACATTCGACGACCTGGAAGCCTCGAGCGACTACAAGCCGGTCCCCGGCAAAGTCGGCCAGGCGATCGAGTTCGGCGGAGACGACAAGTTCGTCTGTAAAGACGGAGGACAGTTCGGCCGCGTCACTCCGTTCACGTTCGCGTTGTGGGTCCGGCCCGCCGAGCACAAACCGCGAATGCTCGTGCTGCACCAGTCGGTCGCGGCCGAGGACGCGGCGTTTCGCGGGCTCGAATTGCTGCTCGACAACGGCTATCCCGCATTCTCGCTGATCCATTTCTGGCCCGGCAATGCGATCCGCGTCCGCGCGAAGCAGCCGATTCCCGTCGGCGAATGGACCCACTTGAGCGTGACCTACGACGGCGGCAGCCGCGCAAGCGGGTTACGGATCTACGTCAATGGCGCCCCGATCGAGCTCGAAGTCCTTCGCGACCGGCTGACGCGTGATTGCAACTACCGCAAAGAATGGGGCGACACGATCTCCGCACCGGTCGAGCTCTCGCTGGGCGCGCGATCCCGCGACGTCGGATTCAAAGGGGGGGCCGTCGATGAGCTCCTTGTCTTCAACCGCGCGTTGACGCCTCTTGAAATCCCCAAAATCGCTGGCATTCCCGTCGAACCCACCGAGGCCGCTCTGTCGGACCACGATCTCCTCCGGCGGAACGAAGCGTATCAAACCGCGTCCAAAGAGCTCCAGGCACTGCGAACCGAAGAGAACGAGCTGGTCGGCAAAGTCCGCCAGATCATGGTCCTGCACGAGCTTGCCGAGCCGCGCCCCACGCACATTCTGCATCGCGGCGCTTATGACGCGCCGGGAGAATCGGTCTCGCCCGATACGCCGGCGAGCATTCTTCCCTTCTCCGCCGAATTTCCACGGAACCGCCTCGGGCTGGCTCGATGGTTGATCGACGATCGCAACCCGCTCGTCGCACGCGTGACAGTCAATCGTTTCTGGCAGCAGTTCTTCGGTCGTGGCCTGGTGGCCACCGCCGAAGATTTCGGCAGCCAGGGACAGGCCCCTTCGCATCCCGAACTGCTCGACTGGTTGTCGCGGCAGTTCATCGAAAGCGGCTGGAACGTCAAGGAGCTGTGCAAGCTGATCGTCCTCTCCGCAACGTATCGGCAATCGTCTGTGCCGCGCGACGCCAAGCTCTACGTCGAAGACCCCGACAACCGGCGACTGGCCCGTGGACCCCGGCATCGGCTTGCCGCCGAGCAGATCCGCGACAACGCCCTCGCTGTCAGTGGTCTTCTCGTCAACAAGCTGGGGGGGCCAAGTGTCATGCCTTACCAGCCGGCCGGGTTGTGGGAAGAATCGGGGACCGGCAAGTCGTACAATCAGGCTCAGGGAGAAGGGCTCTATCGCCGCAGCTTGTACTCGTTCTGGCGAAGGACTTCTCCCCCGCCGAGCCTGATGACGTTCGACGCCACGACCCGCGAAGTCTGCATCGCCCGTCGCGAACGGACCGCCACGCCGCTCCAGGCGCTCGTCTTATTGAACGATCCGCAATACGTCGAAGCAGCCCGCGTGCTGGCCGAGAAATTGATCAAAGATCAGGGCGGCACAATCGACACTCGCATTTCGACCGCGTTCCGCTTGCTGACCAGTCGCCTGCCGACGGCGAAAGAGCTTGCCATTCTGGAGCGGCTGCACCAGGAACAGCGCGCACACTTTGCGAGAGTCCCCGAAGAAGCACAGGCCTTGCTGACCGTCGGCGAATCGCAGCGCGACGGGCAACTTGATGCCAGCGACCATGCCGCGATGACGGTTGTTGTGAAGACGCTGCTGAGCTTTGATGAATGCGTGACGAAACGCTAGTTGGAGAATCGTTATGAACGTCCCCATTTCGCGTCGCCAGCTCCTCAACCGGCTCGGTATGGGACTGGGGGGGATAGCACTCGCCGACTTATTGAATCCACGGCAGCGCGCCGCGGCCGAGACTGGCGTCCTCCCGGCGACGCATCATCCGGCGAAGGCCAAGCGCGTGATCTACCTGTTTCAATCGGGTGGACCGTCGCAGCTCGATACGTTCGACTACAAGCCGCTCCTCAACGAGCAGCAGGGCCAACATCTGCCCGATTCGGTGCGAATGGGGCAGCGGCTGACCAACATGTCGGGCAATCAGTCGAACCTGCCGCTTGCCGGGTCGATCTTCAAGTTCGCGCAACACGGGCAATCGGGAGCATGGATCAGCGAGCTCCTGCCGCACACCGCCAAAGTCGCCGACGACTTGTGCGTCATTCGCTCGATGCACACCGAAGCGATCAATCACGACCCGGCGATCACGTTCCTGCAGACCGGGTCGCAGATTTCGGGCCGGCCGAGCATCGGCGCCTGGCTCAACTATGGCTTGGGGAGCGACAACGAAAACCTGCCGGCGTTCGTCGTCCTGATCACCAAAGGGAAAACCGATCAGCCCCTCTATTCGCGCCTGTGGGGGAGTGGGTTCCTGCCGACCCGCTTTCAGGGAGTCCAGTTTCGCTCCGGGAAAGACCCGGTGCTGTACCTCAATAACCCACCGGGGGTCGATCGCGAGAGCCGGCGCAATATGCTCGACCGGCTCCGCGAGCTGCACGAGCTCGAACTGGCCGAAACCGGCGACACCGAAATCAACACGCGGATCGCCCAGTACGAAATGGCGTTCAAGATGCAATCGAGCGTGCCGGAAGTGACCGACACTTCGGCCGAACCGGCCCACATTTTCGATCTGTACGGACCCGACGCCAAAACTCCCGGTTCGTTCGCCGCCAACTGCCTGCTCGCGCGACGACTTGCCGAACGAGGCGTCAAATTCATCCAGCTCTACCACCAGGGTTGGGACCAGCACGGCGGCCTGCCCAAGGGAATCACCCGGCAGTGCCAGGAGACCGACCAGCCTGCCGCGGCGCTGCTCACCGATCTCAAGCAGCGCGGCATGCTCGATGAGACGCTCGTCGTCTGGGGAGGCGAGTTCGGTCGCACCAACTACTCACAGGGGAAGCTGACCGCCACCGATTATGGTCGCGACCATCACCCGCGCTCCTTCAGCGTCTGGATGGCCGGCGGCGGCGTCAAAGGGGGAACGGTGCATGGCGAGACGTGCCCCTACGGCTACAACGTCGTGAGCGACGGCGTCAACGTTTACGACTTTCACGCCACGATGCTGCACCTGCTGGGAATCAACCACGAACAGCTCACGTTCCGCTTCCAGGGGCGCGACTACCGTCTCACCGACGTTCACGGCGAAGTCGTGAAGCCGATTCTGGCGTGAGCAAGTCGTTTTGTTATTTTCGATCCGCCAAGTCGCGCAGCACCTCGAATGGCGGCTCCCACGACTCGGGGCCATACTCGCGCGTCGTGAAGAAGTTGAACAGATAAATGCCGTCGGCGCCGTCGTTCCAGAGGTGGCGGGCGGCCCGACGATACTTTTCGGGCGTCAGATACTGTTCTTTCTTCTCCCCTTCCGTGCATTCAATCCCACCGTAAATGGGGATTCCCGGAACGACTTCCTTCCACGGACGAATCGGCAAGTCGTACCGGACGAACAGGAACTCCGACACCGTGAGGAAGTCGATCCAGCCATTTTTGGCCCACGCCGCCGGATCGCAGCCGGTTTCGCGCGCCGAAGCATAGCTGGGCGCGGTCCGCCCGTAGTTGGTGGGGACGCGGGCTCCCAGCACAAGCCGGCGTTTGCGATCGGCGCCGACCTCATCAAGCATTTTGCGAACTCGCTCGACCAGTGAGTTCATCCACCCGACCCGCTCCTCAGTTGTC
>JAGVKR010000581.1 GCA_020050375.1 Planctomycetales bacterium | reverse complement strand
CGGTCCACCCTTCAACCCGCCCCGTCAGCCATCCGCCGCACCACGAGCCGATCGCCCCTCCCGCCAGCACCAGTCCCGCGAGCCAGCCGGCTTTTGTCGCGTTGACCCCACAGCCTTCTTTCAGATAGGTGGGGAACCAGAACATATACATGTACGCCGCGAAGGCAGCGCAATTCATGATCGCCCCCAGCAACCAGACGTTGGCGCTCGCCACCACCAGACGCCAGGGCACCTGCTCGTGACTGTCACCCTCCGACAACGCCACGCGGCCGGCGGCGATCCGCGCCAGTTCTGCCTCGTCGACCGCGGGATGCTCGGCCGGATCGTCCCGGAACCAGCGATAAAACAGGGACGCCCAAGCCAGTCCCACACTGCCGAAGATCACGAACGTCCAGCGCCACCCCGCCCAACGGATCAAATAGGCCGCCAAAACCGGCGCGCACGCTCCTCCCAATTGCTGGCACGTGAGAATCACCCCCTGTACGGTGCCGCGCTCGTCGAGTGGAAACCATTGGGCGACAACGCGCGCGTTGTTCGGTAGCGCTCCGGCTTCACCGGCCCCGAAAAGAAACCGGACGACGAGCAACGTTACAAAGCTGTTGATCAAGAGCGTCGTGCTTTGACCGGCGGAAGTTCCCCAAGGCAGGGACAGCCCGGTGTCCCACGAGAAATTCGGGACGCAGCCCGTCAATGCCGTGAAAATCGACCACCAGATGACGATCCGCGTGAGGACCCCACGCGAGCCGTAGCGATCACCCCACCGACCGGTCGGAACCTCGAACAGCCCGTAAGAGATCGTGAAGGCCCCCAGGATATAACCCATCGCCGTTTTTGAGATTCCGAGCTCGTCTCGAATGAGCGACTCGGCTTGGCCGATGCACACCCGGTCGAGGTACAGCACGAAGACCAGCGCGCCGAGAAAGATCAGCACCGTGCGGCGCGCCTGCGTCGGGCGGGAATTGGTTTCCATCATGTTCGCAGTGTCTGAGAGAGGCCTGCGAGCGCGCTTGCTGAATCCCGCTCCAGCGGTCAAGATCGCGGGAAGCGGAGCAACTCACTTTATCAAACGTCGGCGAGAATTTCTCCGCCGCGCGTAGCAATTTGTGCGACGGGTGTCGCAACAAAATTCGACCGTGTGACATTGACCTTGCATGAGTATGCCAGAAAAGGCATAATAGGCATGGCCGCGAACAGTGAATCATCAACGAGGGCAGTCGAGGGAAAGCCAAAACCGGTCGAATGGATCGGGTCGAGCCTCGAGGACCTTCGCCAATTCCCGAAAACTGTCCGTGTCGTGTTTGGTCAAGCCCTGTTCGATGCGCAAACGAGACACAAGCATCCCGCCGCGAAGCCGCTGAAAGGATTCGGCGGAGCGGGTGTTCTCGAAATCGTGGAGGATGACAGCGGAGGCACTTATCGAGCGGTTTACACGGTCAGGTTCGCGGGGATCGTTTACGTCCTGCACGCGTTTCAGAAAAAATCAAAGAGCGGCATCAGGACGCCGGCCAAAGAAATCGACAAGATTCGGCGGCGACTGAGGGATGCAGAGAGGCACTATGCGAGCTGGAAAAAACGGCAACCGCGAGAAGGGAGTCACTGAGGCGCGCAGCGGGAGCGTCGCCGGGAGTGGAAATGTGTTTGCCGATCTGGGGATTCTGAATCCGGAGATCGCCCTTGCGAAGGCCGAGCTGGTTCAGCGCATTCGGGAGATCATCGCCGAACGGAAGCTCACCCAGGCCCGGGCCGCCGCGCTCCTGGGGCTGGATCAACCGAAGGTGTCCGCGCTGGTCCGCGGCCGCGTCGACGGATACTCGCTCGATCGACTGTTCCGGTTCCTGAACGCGCTTGGGCAGGAGATCGAAATTAACCTGCGCGCGGCAGGCTCGCCGCAGAGGAGCGGCCGGCGGCCTGGGATTGTCGTTCGCTAGTGTACCGCCCCGGAAGCGCTCACGGATCGAGCCTTTCTGTTCTGGCGTTTCACTCCGCGGTGGGAATCCCAAACTTCAGCAGCCGGCAGGGGATCGGTCCGTTGAAGAGCTTGAGCTTCTCGGTCGCCGACAGGCCGATGTGCCGGGCCAATGTCAGATTCCCCGCCAGCACCCACGCTGTCCAGCCGCCAAAGCGCTGGGACAATACCTCGCCCAGCCTCAGATACAGGGCTGTCAATTCAGCTTCGTCACCAAGCCGCTCGCCGTAAGGAGGATTGGTGACGATCGTCCCCGGTCCCGCGCACGGCGGCTGGGCCTGCTCGAGCGGCTGCACGATGAACCGCACGGCCCGATTCACTCCGGCGCGCTGGGCATGGACCTCCGCGGTCCGAATCGCAGCCACCTCGGCATCGCTCCCGACGATCTCACACGGCGCAGTCGATAGCTTTTGCTTGCGGGCCTCTTCGAACACCTGTTGCCAGACGACGCCGTCGTAATCGGGCCAGCGCTGGCAGGCGAAACGATCGCGCGACAGGCCCGGCGCGATCCGCAGCGCCTTGAGCGCCGCTTCGATCACCAGCGTCCCGGAACCGCACATTGGATCATAAAACGGCGTATTCCCATCCCAGCCGATCAATTCGATGATCGCCGCCGCCAAGGTCTCCTTCAGCGGCGCGGCGACCGATTGACTGCGATAACCGCGTTCGTGCAAACTCGATCCGACCGCATCCAGGCTGAGCGAGCAGCGTCCCTCGGCGAAGTGTGCGTGAACGATGACGTCAGGGTTGTCACGATCGACGTTCGGGCGGGCCCCCTGCTCGCGGCGGAGACGATCGACGATCGCATCCTTGATCTTGAGCGCCGCGAACATCGAATGATGGATTCCCTGCTGCGGCGCGGCTCGCTCTACCCGTCGTCCTCGATCACCGCGACCTGCAGCTTGCGGCTTAGCATGTTCTCGCCGCGCGGCAGCCCCCTCGATCGTCGCCTGCACGGCCAGCGTCTTCGAAGGGTTCAAATAATCCTCCCACCGGACGCGCCGCGTCTGTGAGTACAGCATCTCCGCCGTCTGGGCGGCAAACTCGCGTAGCGGACGCAGAATTCGCGACGGTGTCCGTAGCCACAAACAGGCGCTGTACAGCGTGGCGAGGCTCGCCTCGAAGTGAACTCCGCCGACGACCGGTCGAATGTTGCCCGCGCCGATCCGGGCCAGTTCAGCGGCGGTGGCCGGCTCGATGCCACGGGCCGTGACGGCAAAGTATTCGTGCATGGGGGAGGTCGAGGCGGAGAGACGGCAGCCGAAACGATGAAACTGAATGATAGCAGCCACACTGCGCAAGTGCAGCCGGGCTGGCGAAACGTTAGTGCTACATTTTCAGCGCCGATCGCGATTCGGGACAGGGGAGCAGAATTGACGTCAGGGGGCGTCTGGTGTGTCGCCTGAATTCGGGGTGAGAGGATTGATTGGCCGTCTGGCACACATCCACGGTGGTCGGCAGAGCCACGCAACGATCACGTAAGCACTTGCCCACCCGGCAAACCAGACGGGGGCACTGGAGAAAAAGATCGCACACATCGTCATCCCGGCAATTGACGCTCCGAAAACCATTGTGCGGCGTGCAAGTCGCCCACGAGCGCGGATCGCCTCGGCCGTCCAGAATCCGGGGATGTTTCGATTCGACCAGACCCCGTACGCCACATTGGAAATCAGGAAGATAACAGCAGCAATGGTGGTGATTCCGTCATCCATGCCATGATTGTACCTGGGCAGAATGTGGGCGGGAAATGACCGCCGAAGCTCAGGCCGACGGCTACGCCATCAGCCCGGGAATTACCCTTCCGCGCGACGCGGCGAAGGCTTGGCCTTGCTGGTCATGCAGCACGAAATCGGCGGGAACCCCCAACAGATGCAGAATCGTCTGCCCCAGATCGGGGGGCGTCAGCGGATCGGCCGCGGGAAACGCGCCGATTCGATCGGAAGCTCCATAAATTGTTCCGCCCGAAATCCCCGCGCCGGCCAGCAGGATCGACTGCACCTGCGGCCAATGATCGCGACCGGCATCCTTGTTCAGGCGCGGCGTGCGGCCGAATTCCCCCATGACGACGACCAGCGTGTCTTCCAGCAAGCCGCGATCGGCGAGGTCTTCGAGCAACGCGGCCAGCGCGCGGTCGGTTGGCGGGACCAGCCGATTGCGCATGTGATAGTAAATCCGCCCATGCGAATCGTACTCGCCCCCACCTGCCCCGGCAGGAGTCGGATCGTTCCAATAGACGGTGACCAGCGGCAGCCCCGCTTCGATCAGCCGCCGCGCGAGAAGCACCCCCTGCCCGAAAAGATGTCGGCCGTATCGCTCGTGAACTCGATCGGGCTCACGGTCCAACTCGGTCGCCCGGGTCAGTTGCGAGGCCCCCAGCAGCTCGAAGGCTTGCGCCGAGCATTCGTCGTGTGTGAGCACCTGTGGGTTCGAACTGGCCCCCTCGGGCGATCGGTCGAGCTCGCCGAGCAGCATCCGGCGCGACGAGAGCCGGTCGATGGAGACCTCCGACGGCAGCTCGAGGCTCGACAACTTGAACCGTGCCGACAGCTTGTCGCCGGGAATCACGAGCGGATCGAACCGTCGTCCGAGGAAACCGGCGTTCTGTCCGGGCCAGATGCCATCGACCGGCGGGGCTTGAAACAACGACGGCAGGCAGACGAACGGCGGCAAATGAGGCTTGAGGCCTGGGGCTTGAGGCTTGGGGGGGATCGGGTCGCGTTCCGCCAGGCACTTTGAGACGATCGATCCCAGGTGCGGGTGATCCTGCGGGGTGATCCGCAATTGATCGACCGTCGGCGTCTGGTGCGTCGTGCCGGTCAACATCGTGTACACGGCCGTCGTGTGGACCGACGCTTCGTGCGTGACCGAACGGACGATTTTGAACTTGTCGGCGTGCAAGGCGGTGAGCGGCAACAGCTCGCTCAGCCGGAGACCGGCAACCGCCGTGTCGATGGACTGCAGCTCGCCGCGCACATCGGCCGGCGCCTGCGGCTTCATGTCCCACAAATCGAGTTGCGAAGGCCCGCCGTTGAGAAACACCAGCAGGCATCGACGGGCGCGGCCAAATGTGCCGTCACCAGGGTCGCCCGATTCGACGGCACGGGCCTGGGCGAGCGCCGGCAAAGACAGCCCCAACGGCCCGAGAAGCCCCAGTTGCAGACACCGCCGCCGTAAACGCCAGTTGTCGTCAGTTCCCGGGGAACAGCGAACAGTCGGCATGTTTTGCCATCCAGCAGGACGTCACACGCTAGCGGTCACCCCGACCGCGCGCGTCGACGTTTGACAATCCAGCCGCCCAGGACAAGCCCCTGCACCAGCATCAGCATCGACGCTGGTTCGGGCACAGGTGAGCCGACGGCCGAAAAATTGCCGCGTGTCCTGAGATCAAAACCCGCGGTGGATGGGAAGGTGGTATCGGGGCTGTCAATCAACGTGCGGTTCGAATAGACCAACTCGTAAGAAAAGAAATGCCCGGCTGTGAGCGTCCCTCCGGGAACTGTCAGTTCGGTTGTCGTCGGGGGGAGCAAGCCCTCCTGAAACACGAATGCCCCCAGATCGTAATCGTAGACAGAGAAAAACAGGAGCGCCTCGTCGAATGACGACCCCGGCTCGTACGGGCTGAAATGGAACGTGAAGGGGTTGCTCGCATTCATCCCCTGCAAATCCGAAAAATCGGTGCCGGTCAGAAACGGTGTCGTTGCCGGGTAATTGTCGTCACTGAACGAATACTCGACCGAAGCGGCATCCGTCCCCCCACCATTTGTGGCGTCGAACGCATACGTTCCGGCTGGATAGTCGCTGTCCATCGTGGCCTTCGAGAGGAACGCCGTCTGATAGATGTAAGTCGTCGACGGTGGGGCGTCTTCAGTCAAGCCGACGGGAGATCCAATCCCTGGGTACGTCATCGTCACCGTGTCGTATTCGCTGGGCACGCTGGAATAGAGCCGCGCCGAGAAGAATGCGCCGAGGCTGGTGAGCGATGCTCCATCCCCCGTTTGCTCCCAGGACTGATCGCGATACAGATCGACGAACAGGATCTCTGCGCTGGCCGGCCTGGCGCACACAGCCGTGAGAAGCGTCGAAGCGGCCAGCAGGAGGGACAATCGAGTCATCCGATATCCGACCAGCCGAATTGTGGCACGGGCGTCAGCAGTGCAGATCCCAAACATGAGTGGAGCCCCTTGATTGAATTGACCTGAATGCAATCATTCGCGACTGTCGGGGCGGCAATCCAATCCGCCAGATTTGCCCAGTCTAACATTCCGTTCGCGAGAACTAAAGGAAATCGGGGGGAAGTAACCCCTGAATTGCAAAAAATATCTCCAGCACCACTCGGCCGCCAATCGACGGCCGAGTGTGTCCTGGAGACAGTTGATTCCAATTCGCGCCACGGACCGCGAGAACTACTTCCCGCCCGCGAATTTCTTCGCGACGGCATCCCAGTTGATGACGTTGTAGAACGCCGCGACGTAATCGGGGCGGCGATTCTGATAATTGAGGTAATAGGCGTGCTCCCAGACGTCGATCCCGAGCAGCGGCGTGCGCCCTTCGGAAATCGGATTGTCCTGGTTGGCCGAGCTTTCGACGATCAGCTTATCTTTGTCCATCGACAGCCAGGCCCAGCCGCTGCCGAATCGGCCCATTGCCGCTTTCGTGAACTGCTCCTTGAAATTCGCGAAGCTGCCAAACGTTCCCTTGATCGCATCACCCAGCGCTCCGCTCGGTTCGCCGCCGGCCTTGGGCCCCATGATCGTCCAAAACAGCGAATGATTGGCGTGTCCGCCGCCGTTGTTGCGAACGACTGTCCGGATCGCTTCCGGCACGGCGGCCAGATCGCGAATCAATTCTTCGACCGACAAGGCGGCGAGCGCGGGATGTCCCTCCAGGGCCGTGTTGACGTTGTTGATGTAGGCCTGATGGTGCTTCGTGTGATGGATTTCCATCGTCTTCGCATCAATGTGCGGAGCCAGGGCGTCGTAAGCGTACGGGAGGGGGGGCAATGTGAAAGCCATGGTGTTCGTTCCTTCTCCAGCAGGTGATGACAATCGGCGATTCGTTCGCAGCGACGGCACGGCGACAGGCCGGCCGACGTTCGCGTCCCGACGGAATTTCGGTTTCTTCGACTGCCGTTATACAACCTGCCCGGATCGGTTGCCAAGGGTCGTGGATTTTGACGATTGAAGTCCGGCGGATCGACAAGAAGATTGCAACAGCAAAAAGACGGCGGCTGGATCACCGACTACGACGCCGAGCGAAAGCCGCTCGGGTTGGCAAACGTCGAGACCACTTCCCTGGCGATCCTCGCGCTGGAAGCGGGGCTTCCGGCGACGTAGCCGCCAACGCTGGCCTGCGGTTCACAATTGGGCAGCACGCAACGCCGTTCACGAGCGTTGTGAAGAGATTTGCAAATGCGCAGAGCGTTCCTATCAACGTCAATTTCGATTCCATCGGAAAAGAACCGCTCCATCGGAAAAGAACCGCGGATTTCGCAGATTTCGCGGATCAGAAACCTCGATCTCGCCCTGCCTTTCTCATCCGTCTTATCCGCGAAATCCGCGGTCATTCCTTTTTTCATGAACGGCGTTGCGTGGGGAACGTCTCGAAGCGCTGCCGACTCGTTTCGGGTCGTACAGGATGAAGGAATAAGAACCTCCGGAATGTCCAATAAAAGAGGTCCCTCCAGAGACGCTCGCCACGCCCATCGCGTTGCTCTGGGCGTGCCACACTGCCGCCGCAAGTCACGGTTCAATCCGTCTCAGATAATAAATGCTGCCGACGAGGAACGCTGTAATCCCGGCGACCAGCATGCCGATCGGAACCAGATCCGGCACCGGCCATGTGACCCTCCGACTGATTTCGAAGAGGACGGAGATCACTGCCACGCACAGGGCGATTCCGCCTCCTAAGGCAAACGCGGGACTGCTCAGGCGGGCAGACCCCAGCCACGTCGAGCCAAAGATCAATACAAGGCCTCCAGTGTAACCGAGCAGCGGAACCCGATTGACTGAAGCCCCGTTCGCACTCAACCAGGGACTGACAACGTCGGACATGAACTGGTGGCCCAGCCACAACAAGATCGTCGTTGTCAGCGCCACCAGAAACTTGCTCGTCAGTATCTTCAGCCGCGTCGGTGGGAGTGAGAAGAGGAACTCGGTTGATCGTTCCGCCCGCTCCGACGCGATGGCATTCGCCCCCAGGACCCCGACCACAATTGTCAGCAGGGCCCTTCCTCCAACGGAGGCGATTTGGATGACCTCCGACCATTGTCCGCGACCGGGAAAGACAGGCCAGGTCTGCAACCAGACGTTCAGCCCTATGGCGGCATAAGCGGCAAACCACAGCAAAAGCCCCGTGATGATGACCGGCAAGTTGATCCGAAAATCTTTCCACAAAAGCGCCTTCATGGAGTCCCCCTCCGACCTTTGACGTAATCCTTGAACAGATCTTCGAGGCCGACCGAGTTGACCTCGACGTGCTCGACCGGGTTTTCGGCCTGCAGTTGGTCCAATAGCGCCGGCGAGCAGGGATTCACCGTGAGCAGCCATTCCCGCCGCTGGACCTGCTGCCAGATCGTCTCCGGCGGTTGCCAGCGCGGCAATACTCCGTCTCGCAGCACAGCCCGCACGCGCTTCGCCGACGAAAGCAACTCGTCAACCGGGCAATGCACCAGCAGCTTTCCGTCGTAGAGCATCGCGACATTGTCGGCCATCCGCTGCACGTCCCCCAGGGCGTGGCTCGAAAAGAGGACTGTACACTGACGCTCGCAGACGACCCGCAGCACTCCGTCCAGAAATTCCTCCCGTACGAGCGGATCGAGCCCCGACATCGGCTCGTCGAGAATCAGCACCTCCGGCTCGTGCGACACCGCCAGCAGCAGTGAAACCTTCGTCAGCATCCCCTTCGATAACTGTTTGACTTTCTTCCGCCGATCGAGGCCGAATAAATCCAGCAGGCTGTCGCAAACGTCGTCGTTCCAGGTTTTATAGAACGAGCGCGTGAAGCCGATCAACTCGCTGATTCGCATCCAGCGATACGTCTGATGCAATTCGGGCACGTAACCGATCCGCTGTTTGATCGCGGGCATGTTTTCGGAGACGTCGAGCCCCAGAATCCTCGCCCGGCCGGCGTCGATCGTCAGCATGCCCATCAGCATTTTGATTGTCGTGCTCTTTCCCGCGCCGTTGGGTCCAATCAGCCCCAGCGTCGTGCCCCGCGGGACGGCCAGCGTCAGGTTTTCGACAGCGGCAGTGCCGCCGTAGTGCTTCGTCAAACCCTCAAGTTCGATCGCCGGGCCGTTTGCTTCCGTAGCGATCGTCTCGCCCTTTATCGTGCTCATGGCGTCTCCCGGGATTCGTACATTTCCAACAGCACGTTCTCAAAGATCTTCATCATTCGCGCGCCCGTCAGATTCGACTCGCGAGCCGCGATCAACCCGCGCCGAAACGCCTCGGCGACGACCTCTTCGGTTTGCGTCAGGGCCGATTCGTTTCCCCGATCGGTGACAAACATTCCCACGCCGCGCCGCGAAACAACCAATCCCCGTCGTTCGAGCTCGTCGAGCGCTTTCTGCACGGTGTTTGGATTCACCCCCAGGGACACGGCCAGACTTCGCTGCGCTGGCAGCGACTCTCCCGGCCGAAAGACACCGGCGGCAATCGATGCCGCAATCTGCTCCACGATCTGCAGGAAAATCGGAACGTGATTGTTGGGATCAATCTTCACATCAGATCCATTCGTTAGCCCAGATTCTAGTTGTTTCTCACAGCTCGAATATCGGGTGCCACGGCCAGCGACCAACGGGAGTCGGCCGTGCGAACGTTATTGGACGAGGCCGATCAACTCACCATTCACACGGCCGACTTCCTCCGGTCGCTGGCCGTGGCACCCGAAGTTCTGTTTCTGTGACAAAGCACTAGTGATCTAGTTAAATAGTTCACTAATGCAATATACGCGCCGGATGGACGATGTCAACCCTGTCGACTCGTGCGATTTCAGAATCCGAATCGGAAGCAGGGGCAGAATCTAAACGCGAATTTCCCTCGTCGCGACCAGTGTTCTTTTGTATAATGAATGTCAGTAATTACCTTAAAACAAGCCTTTTTCTAATCATGAAGGCCCTGCTCCATAACGCCGACACGATCAAACTTTCGGTCCCCGATTCAACGCCGCGAGCGCGTCCGTGTGGCACACAAAAAGGAAGATTAGGTAATATGCGAGTTCTGCAACGCAACATCCACGTTGCGTATCGCTGCCGACCGACTTCCGGATAACAACCGGGATATTCATCCAGCCGTCCTGATCCCAAAACATCCCAAATCTGAAAGCTTGCCGCGGCTGAAAAGCGGCTGTCGGGCTCGTGGGCGGCACAGCCTCCTTTCCCCTGCACCATCCCACGCCTACAATGTGGCGTGTCAAATTCGCGGACGCCGAGCGAGATTCGCCTGCCATGACGACAAAAATCCTGACCGCCCTGCCGGTCTACAACGAACAAGCCCACGTCGCCGAGGTTTTGGAGCGGGTGCGGCAATTCAGCCCCGAGATCCTCGTCATCAACGACGGCTCGAAGGACGAGACCGCGGCGGAACTGGCCCGATTCCCCGAAGTTCGAGACGTGACCCACGCCAAAAACATCGGTTACGGCGCTGCCTTGCGGAGCGCCTTCGATTACGCCCTGCGGGAAAACTTCGATGTGCTGGTCACGATCGACTGCGACGGGCAGCACGAGCCGCGATTGATTCCCGACCTGGCGGCGGCTCTCACCGACGACGTCGACATCGTTTCGGGAAGCCGCTATCTCGACCATCGCCTGGGAGACAGCATTCCCCCCGCGGATCGGCGGCATATCAATGCGGTCATTACCAAACTGGTGAACGAGCGGCTGGGTCTGTCGCTGACCGACGCCTTTTGCGGTTTCAAAGCGTACCGGGTGAGTGCCTTGGCGCGATTCGACATCACTGAGCTCGGCTACGCCATGCCGCTTCAGCTCTGGGTGCAGGCGGTTGCCGCCGGATTGCGAATTGTCGAATTTCCGGTCCCGTTGATCTATTTGGAAGAAAAACGCTCGTTCGGCGGAGCGCTCGACGATGCGAAGTTCCGTCTGGCCCATTATCATGAGGTGCTGGATCGTGAACTGCGACGCAGCGGTTCAATCGCGGTTCCTTGTGACAAATGGTCCACCCCCTGCGGAACTCATGGCTGACGCTCCCTGCATGTTGGATTCGCCGCCGGCTTCGGAACGACCGTGGCAGCGCACCCGGGTTCGCTCGCCGAGCGGCGACGAAACCTACGTCTCTGCGCCCCCCCTGCACCAGGCGACCGCGCTGGCCATGGGCAACGCTGAGTTCCTCTCGTCGACGAAGACGATGATCCAGGGGCGAAGCCTGGCCGTCCTGCGCGACTGGACGCGCCGCGAGGCATTCCGCGCCGCCCGAGAGTGCACCGCCGGG
>JAGVKR010000765.1 GCA_020050375.1 Planctomycetales bacterium | reverse complement strand
GATGCGCGACGCCACGATCGCCATCATGCGCGAGATCGGCGTCGAGACAGGGGGCTCGAACGTGCAATTCGCCATCAATCCGCAAAACGGGCGGATGGTGATCATCGAGATGAATCCCCGCGTCAGTCGCTCGAGCGCGCTGGCTTCGAAAGCAACCGGGTTCCCGATCGCCAAGATCGCCGCGAAGCTTGCGGTCGGCTACCGCCTCGACGAGATCCCCAACGACATCACCCGCGAAACGCTCGCCTGCTTCGAGCCGACGATCGACTACGTGGTCACCAAGATTCCCCGCTGGACGTTCGAGAAGTTTCCCGAGGCCGATCCCGTCCTGACCGTGCAGATGAAATCGGTTGGCGAAACGATGGCCATTGGGAGAACGTTCAAGGAGTCTCTGCAGAAGGCCGTCCGCGGGCTCGAAATCGGCCACTTCGGACTCGGGGGCGGAAAGAAAGACCTGTGGGGGACCGACAAGCAGCCGGATCTGAACGAAATCGAAAGCAAGCTGGCCACGCCGAACGCCGAGCGATTGTTCTTCCTGCGCTATGCGATCAAGGCCGGCATGTCGGTCGAGCAAATCCACGAGCTCACCAACATCGACCGCTGGTTTTTGCACCACATTGAAG
This sequence comes from Planctomycetales bacterium, assembly GCA_020050375.1. Classification (GTDB taxonomy): domain Bacteria; phylum Planctomycetota; class Planctomycetia; order Planctomycetales; family Planctomycetaceae; genus SIAF01. Next base: position 4,199 of record JAGVKR010000765.1, on the reverse strand, counting down.
AGTTGACACAATTCGAAGACGAGCTTCGCCAGATCGACCGGCTGGAAGCCGCCGACGAAGACCTGATCCGCCGCGCCAAGCGGCACGGGTATTCCGATCGACAGCTCGGCTGGTGGTGGAATGCGTCGGAGATCGAAGTCCGCGAGTATCGCAAAGCACGCGGGATTGCCGCCGTGTTCAAGCAGGTCGATACCTGCGCCGCCGAGTTCGAAGCCTACACTCCGTATTTTTATTCGACCTACGAAACCGAAGACGAAGCCCCGCAGCGCAATCCGCAGAAACAGCGGATCATGATCTTGGGCGGGGGCCCGAACCGGATCGGGCAGGGAATCGAATTCGACTACTGCTGCTGCCAGGCCTCGTTTGCTCTCAAAGAGCTCGGGATCGAGAGCATCATGGTCAACTCGAACCCCGAGACGGTCTCGACCGATTACGACACCTCCGACCTGCTGTTCTTCGAGCCGCTGACGAACGAAGACGTCCTCAATATCTGCGATCGACTGCAGCCCGACGGCGTGATCGTGCAGTTCGGCGGGCAGACGCCGCTCAATCTGGCCCGCGGCCTCGAAGCGGCCGGCGTCAAAATCATCGGCACCAGCCCGGACATGATCGACGCGGCCGAAGACCGCAAACGGTTCCAGGAAATTCTCGAATCGCTCAATCTGCGCCAGCCTCCCAACGGCATCGCCACCGACATCGAGGGAGCCCGCCTTGCCGCCGCCCGCATCGGCTATCCAATTCTCGTCCGTCCCAGCTACGTCCTGGGGGGGCGGGCGATGGAGCTTTGCTACGACGAACCGTCGCTCGTCGAATATATGACGAAAGCAGTCGAGGCCTCGCCCGATCATCCCGTGCTGATCGATAAGTTCCTCGAAGACGCCACTGAGGTCGACGTCGATGCCATGTCCGACGGCGAGCAGACGATTATCGGCGGCGTGATGGAGCACGTCGAAGAAGCGGGGGTTCATTCCGGCGACTCGGCTTGCGTGCTCCCTCCCTTCTCGCTGGCGCAGACAACAATCGACGAGATCAAACAGGCCACGTATGCCCTCGCGCGGGCCCTTTGCGTCCGCGGATTGGTGAACATCCAGTTTGCCGTCAAGGATGTCGACGGCCAACAGGTGGTCTACATTCTCGAAGTCAATCCCCGCGCCAGCCGCACTTCGCCTTTCGTCTCGAAGGCAACGGGCATCTCTCTGGCGAAGATCGCCGCCAAGATCATGGCGGGGGTCACGCTCCGCGAGCAGGGAATCACAACCGAACCCTGGCCCCGATTCAAATCGGTCAAAGAGAGCGTCTTCCCCTTTGCCCGTTTCGCCGGCGTCGACATCATTCTCGGTCCCGAGATGAAATCGACCGGCGAGGTGATGGGGATCGACGAGACGTTCGAGATCGCCTTCGCCAAAAGTCAGGTCGCAGCCGGCAACGCGCTGCCCCGCCAAGGAAAAGTTTTCATCAGCCTGGCCCGGCATGACAAGGCCGCTTTCATCGACGCCGCGCGAATCCTCGAACAGCTCAGGTTCAAGCTGGTCGGGACGATGGGGACGGCCAAAGTCCTGCGCGAAGCGGGAATCAACATCGAAGGCATCCGCAAAGTGCAGGAAGGCCGTCCGAATCTGCTCGACTACCTCGCCAATGGCGAGATTCAATTGATCTTCAACACCCCCAGCGGCAAGGGAGCCCGCACCGACGAAGGACGCATTCGCTCGGCGGCGGTGGCGCACGGCGTCCCCTGCGTAACGACCCTCTCCGGGTGTGTCGCGGCCGTCCGCGCCATGCAGGGGCTGGCTGAAAATCCCACTCCGCGCGTTACGGCGTTGCAGGATTGGCTCAGGATGACGTAAGCTGGATTGGTTGTCGCAACTCTACGGCCGATTCGGAGCGATTATGACCCAGCTTCTTGAACAGGCGTTTGAAGCCGTCCGAAACCTCTCCGATTCCGAGCAAGACGTGATTGCTGCGCTGATTCTTGCCGAGTTGGAAGACGACCAACGCTGGGAGGCTGCATTCTCACAGTCTCACGACAAATTGGCGGCACTGGCTCAGAAGGCGCGGGATGACGTTCGCGCCGGTCGCATCCGTGACGTGGGAATTGACGAACTGTGAAGTCGCGCATCACCGAAGACTTCATTACTCGTTTCGCGCAATTACCGTCTGCGATTCAGGCGCAAGCTCGACAATCCTATCAGAAGTGGCGCGACAATCCTGCGCATCCAAGCCTGCATTTCAAGCGGATCCATTCACGAGACGGAATCTACTCGGTTCGAATTGGATTGGGCTACCGGGCACTCGGTCTTAAAGAAGACAACGAGACGATAACTTGGTTTTGGATCGGTTCACATGCGGAATATGACCGACTCGTGTGAGCCGCCGTCCCCTCGAGCTATCCTGGCCTCGCGCTCGCCGCGGCGGAAAGAGCTGCTGCAGTTGCTCGTCCCGGCCGAGTGCATCGAAGTGGTGCCGCCGCGCGATTCGAACGAGGCGGGATTTTCCGGTCTGCACGAGTTGCCGCAAATCGAAGCGCGACTCGCCGAAGTCGCACGGGCAAAAGCCTACGACGTAACAGATCAGATCCGTGCCACATCGGGCGCTACCCCGGCAGACTGTCCGCTTGTGATCGCCGCCGACACGGTGATCGTCGTCAGCGATTCCGCGGGCCGCTCGCACGTGCTGGGTCAGCCACCCGACGACGACACGTGGCCCGAGATCGTGCGTTCGTGGTTCCGCGATTATTACGCCGGGCAAACGCATCTGGCTTTGACGGGCTTATGCGTCCAAACAGAGACACAAAAGATCGAACAGATCGTGCGGACGGAGGTCACTTTCACTTCCGACGTGGATCGGCACCTCGATTGGTATCTCTCCACGGGCGAACCACGGGGGAAAGCCGGGGGCTACGCGCTCCAGGGCGCCGGCAGTATTTTTGTGACGAACATCGCTGGCAGCCTCAGCAACGTCGTCGGCCTGCCGCTCGAAGTGCTGTGGGAAATCCTAAAGAGTCTCGGTATCTTGACTAACCCCAGCGAGCGGCGGGGTTAATCCCCGCCGTACGCGCCCATCCACCGGGATCAACCCGGTGGCTCGCAGCTCCGCTTTCCGCCGACAATTTGATTCGAACACTGATGTCGACTGGAACTTCCGCACCTTCGATCGATCAGACTCCGCCATCCGGCGATGGTAACGCCGCTTCGCGATCGGCTCCCCGTCTGGACGTCGAGCCTCAGACGTTCGAATCCAAGTCGACCTCCCTCCGCATCGGCGATCGCACCCTTTCCACTCGCTACTTCCTCGCGCCGCTCGCGGGTTACACGCATCTGGCGTTTCGGCGGATGATTCGCGAGTGCGGTGGTGTCGGGCTGGCAACGACCGATCTCGTGCAGGCATCGCATCTCGTTTCCGGAACCCGCTGGGCGCGGGAACTGATCGTGACCCATCCCGAAGATCGCCCGCTCTCGGTGCAGATCTACGGCGGCGAGATCCAGCACCTCGTCGCGGCGGCAAAGTGGCTGGAAGAGCACGGGTACGAAGCGGTCGACATCAACATGGGTTGCCCGATGGCCAAGATCACGGGGCAGGGGGGTGGAGCGCGGCTGATGTGCGACACTGAGGGAGCCTGCGGCCTGGTCGGGCAGGTGATCAACGCGGTTCATATTCCGGTGACGGTCAAAATGCGCCTCGGCTGGAATCGCGAGCAGATCACGGCCCCGGCCCTGGCCCGCGAATTCGAACGGCTCGGGGTCGCCGCGATTACGATTCACGGCCGGACACGGCAACAGGGTTTTGGCGGAACGGTGCTGCTCGACGGAATCCGGGCGGTCGTCGAAGCGGTCGAGCACATTCCGATTGTCGGCAACGGAGACGTGCGGACAGTCGCCGATGCCTTGCGGATGCGCAGCGAAACCGGGTGCGACGCTGTCGCGATCGGTCGCGGGGCATTGCTCGATCCGTGGATTTTTCGTCGTCTGCAATTGGCCGATCATGGCGATTTCGTGCCGACATCCGCGGAGCAGATCGGCTTCCTTGCCCGGCATTTCGCGCTGATGGTCGAGCAGCACGGCGAATTTCAGAGTTGTCGGATGTTTCGCAAATTCGCTGCGTGGTATGGGGCCCGACTGGGAATCCCTGAAGATCTCGAAGATCGCCTGCGCCGCTTCGAAAGCACGGGCGCATTCGACGCCATCGTCGCCGACATCCGCGCG
>JAGVKR010000635.1 GCA_020050375.1 Planctomycetales bacterium | reverse complement strand
GCGTCGTCGATCCGGTCGACGACCCGCCGCCGGAAGAGCCGCCCGCGGAATAGCCGCGAAGAGCGACGCGATTCCCGCCGCACAGAGCTTGTGCGGAGGTTCGAGGGGAGGCTGAGCCCGGCACGTCCGGGCAAGGCGGAGCGAATGCTCCGGGCGACTGCGAGAACGGCAGTCGCCCGGAGTTCGTACGCGTGCGACCGCGCTCTGTCGCATTCGTTGGGCGGTGCGGCTCAGGCTCCAGCCAACAGTTTCTGCAGGTGGTCGACCAGATCGGCTTCCGCGACGGTTGTCTGTTGCCCTGCCTTGAGGTCTTTGACCTGCCACTGCCCGGACTGGAATTCGTCTTCGCCGGCAATCAGGGCCACGCGGAATCCCTTGCGATCGGCGTACTTGAGTTGCTTGCCGACCCCCTTTGATTCCGGGAAGACTTCAGCGTTGATCCCCGCCGCGCGCAGCAATCGGCCGATCCGCAGATAGTCCCCCAGTCGCTCGGGTTGAAAGTAAACAACCAGCACCGGAGCCGGTGTCGAGGCGGAGTCGATCTGCCCGAGATTTTCGAGCGCGGCCAGCAACCGATCGAGCCCGAGGCTGGCGCCGACGCCGGGAAGCTTCTGGTTTGTGAACAAGCCAGCAAGATTGTCGTATCGGCCCCCCGAGCAGATGCTGCCGATGCTCGGATCGTCGGCGAGAAACGTCTCGTAGATCGTCCCCGTGTAATAGTCGAGGCCGCGGGCGATCGAGACGTCGAGCCGCACGCGCTCGGCAGGAATCCCCGCCGTCGACACGGCCGAGAACAGTTCGCGCAAGCGCGACACCCCCAGCTCCCCGAGGGGGCTTCCCGCGAGCATCGGTTCGAGCTTCGTCAGGATGTCGGCGGGAGAGCCCGAGAGCGACGCCAGATCGAGGACGCGCGTCGCCTGCTCGGATGTCGCCCCCACACGCTCGACCATCTCGGCGACGACGGCGTCGCGCCCGATCTTGTGAAGCTTGTCGAGCGACCGCAGGATCCCCGACGTCTTCTCGGCCAGCCCCAGTTTGTCCAAAAGGCCGTTGAGCACGAGCCGATTGTTCACGCGCACGCTGAACCGCTCGAATCCGATCGCCGCCAGCAAGTCGTGAATGACGAGCATCGTCTCGATGTCGGCGGCATTCGATTCGGTTCCGATCGTGTCGAAGTCACACTGCATGAACTCGCGGTATCGCCCGCGCTGCGTGTTTTCGCCGCGCCACACCGTTCCCAGGTGATACCGCTTGAAGGGAGTCCCGAGGTCATTGAGGTGCTGGGCGGCAAAGCGTGCGAAGGGAACGGTCAGATCGAACCGCATCGCCACATCGCGGCCTCCCTGATCGGTGAATCGGAAGAGCTGCTTGTCCGACTCGTCGCCTCCCTTGCCGAGCAGAATCTCGGTGTACTCGAGGGCCGGCGTGTCGATGGGGCTGAAGCCGTAGCTGCGATACACCCGCCGCGCGATCTCCATGATCCGCTCGCGCGCCATGGCCGGCGCCGGCAGATAATCGCGAAATCCCTTGAGCGTCTGCGCCTTGATCAACTGCGACACGAGCTTACCCCACTCTCACGCCTTGAAACTTCCAAATCCACCGTGAACGTTCACCGATCTCGATCAATGCAGAATCGGCAGGCTCAACTTTCCGTTCGTTTGCCCGTTGCGGCGCGGGGACCGCTTGGGAGGCAGCACGGCCTGGGCGTATTCCCAGACTTGTTCCGGTGTCTCGAACAGTCGATCGTGCGTGCCCCGATCGTCGTATTCGCACCGGTTGGTGCTGTATTCGCGGCAAATCTCCGGTCGGTCGTGATAGATCCCGCAGCGGTGATCGGCCTGAAGATGCCGGCAATCGGCGTAGACGCATAAGTACCAGGTGCCGTCATCGACATAAGCCGTCACCTGGCCGTGGAGCATGAACCAGCGGATGTTGTCGAAGTCTTTCCACGTCGTGGGTGTGTCCATCGGAACCGCAAAGTACCGGCAGCACAGAGCCGTGCAATGATCGCACAAGTTCTCGCCCGGCGGGACCTGATCGCGCTTGACTGGAAACTGCGGCATCGTCATGAATTCAGCGTTAAGGTTCAGAAAAGTTCAACCACAGCGTCACTCAGTTTAGCGACGAGGCGCAGCCGAGCCACCCCACAAGCCAACGTTCGCCCGGGTCGCGGCCGCATTGTAGCGATTCGTCCCGCGAAACACTGCCCATTCTCGTCAACCTGACACGACTCAACTCGCGGTGGTTCTCTTTTAACTCGATTGTTACGATGTGCCGCGGATGGACGACCTGCGTCGCGTTTCCGGCGCCTTTCGCTCGCACATTTTTCCGGGGCATTTCCTGACAGGATTCTGCGTTCGGCGATGAAGGTTGCGCACATCATCACCCGGCTGATTCTCGGCGGCGCCCAGGAGAACACGCTGCTGACGGTCGAAGACCAACAGCGCGACTGGGGCGACGAGGTCGCTCTGATCACGGGACCCGCGCTGGGTCCGGAAGGGAGCTTGATCGAACGGGCGAAGTCCCATGCGGTCGATCTGCGAATCGTTCCCGAGCTTCACCGCGAAATCCATCCCGGTCGCGATTGGGCCAGCTACCAGGCGCTGCTCCGGCAATTGAGGGAGTTCCGTCCGCAGCTTGTGCATACGCACAGCTCAAAAGCGGGAATCCTGGGACGAGCGGCGGCGGCGAAGTTGTCGATTCCAGTGGTGCACACGATCCACGGCTCTCCTTTTCATCCCTACCAGAGCCGATTGGCGTACCAGGCTTACCGCCTGGCGGAGAAATGGGCGGCGCGGCGCACCGCGCGGCTGATCAGCGTTTGTGACGCCATGACCGACCAGTATGTCGCGGCCGGCGTGGCGCCGCGCGAAAGGTTCATCACCGTCTACAGCGGTATGGAGGTCGAGCCATTCCTCGATCCCCCCCGCCCCCGTGAAGTCGTCCGCCGCGAGCT
>JAGVKR010000555.1 GCA_020050375.1 Planctomycetales bacterium | reverse complement strand
TCGGATCGCTTCGGTGAGCAGAAAGTCGCCATAACGGGCGATCTTCATGTGCGCTTCGAGCTGATCCTCGGAGAGGTTCTCGAAGCTGCTCGCCGTGGCATGGGGGTGCCCGTCGCGAAAGACGTTCTTGAAGAACCGTTTGAGAAAACCCATAGGTCGGATTCCGATCGAAAGTAAAGCCCGGTGAGTGTTGAGGCAAATCTAGCACGCATTTCCGGCAGGCGCGCGGAGAGTGGTCAATTCACCAGCAAAATTCGTCTTCTGCCGGAGAGTCGCTCGCGGCATGCGACCTGGCGAAGAGATTTCAGCGGGGAAATCCGCACTGCCTGGCGAAGTTGCGCCGCCGGCGCCGTGTACGGCAATTCAACCGTCAGAACCTGTACGGCGAATACGGCCGGCACGATCGTTCGTCAAATGACCGCTGGAGACCATCCCGATCCCGCATCGTCGCCGATCGATCGAACGAACGCTCTGACAGGTAGCATGACAAGCAAGCGCCGTGCCGATTCGGGCGACGACGAGCCGGGCGGCATTTGGACCGCGACGAACGCCAAAGGTCACCATTCACTCCGCTAAAGGACACGTGCTTTCGGGGAGCGAAATGGGACAATAACTGATCCGCCGTACCAGCGGCCGACAACGCGCACCTGCTCGTTCCGACGAATGGAGCCGAAGCCTTGTAGGAATTGCACGGCAATTGGACAATCCGGAGAAGCCGCCCGGACGCGAATCAAATCCGGGTCGCGTTCCGTGCCAGTGACATCCTGTCGGAGTTTGGTTGTGAAATCCCATCAAGTCGTTGTTCGCCGGCGGAAGTCCTCGGTCGCGTTGTCTTTCGCCGCTCTGGCCCTTTGTCTGGTCGCGCTTCCCTTGCCGGTCTCTGCCCAGTCCGCCGGCGAGCAAGCGGCGGCTGCCGGAAAAAAGGTCGCCTTCGAGGAAAGCTGGCAAGTCGTCTACATCGGCAAGTCGCGGGTCGGGTTCGGGCGAACGACGATTGAGACGAAACAGCGCGACGGCCGCGAGGTGATCCTCAGCGATTCCGAGATAACGTTGGCCATGACTCGCTTTGGCCAGGAGGTGAAAACGAAGACGCAAATCCAAACGGAAGAAACCTCAGCCGGTGAGCTGCTCGGGTTCCATTACGAGCTTCTGAACCCTCCCGCGGCGCCGACGCGAAAAACGGGGCGCGTCGAAAACGGGCGGTTGATTGTCGACACCGAAGTCGCCGGAAAATCGACTCGGGGCGAGATCTTGTGGGACGGTTCGCTCAAAGCCCCCGGCTATCAGGATCGACTGTTGCGCGACGATCCGCTGAAGCCTGGCGAGAAACGCACGATCAAGTCGTTCTCCCTGGAGTTCGGCAAAGTGAACATCGTCACCCTGGAGGCCAAGGGGCAAGAAGAAGTTGCACTTCTCGGCGATGAGAAGCAGAAGCTCCTCAAGGTTTCGATTGCCTCCAGCGTGGCTCCCGGATTTGTGCTCAACGAGTACCTCGACGTCAAAGGGGAAGCGCTGGTCACCCGCACGAGCCTGTTGGGAATCGCGATTTACAAGGTTTCCAAAGAGGAGGCGCTCAAGTCGCTTTCGGGAGAGGAAGCCGACGTCGCCATCGCGACGCTGGTCAAAGTCGCAAAGATCGACCGACCGCAGCAGACGGCGCGGGTCGTTTATCGCCTGACGATTCCCGGCGATGACCCCTCCCGCATTCTGGCGACCGGTCCGACCCAACAGGTTACGCCGGTTGTCCCGAATACGGTCGATCTCGTCGTCACGGCGATTGCTCCCCCGGCGCAGCCTCCCTCTGACGCCAAGCCGGTTGGCGAGGAATTTATGGCAGCGAACGACTATCTGCAGAGCGACGACGAGTTGGTGCAGAAGTACGCTGCCGAGGCGGCCGGCGCCGAAACCGACCCGTGGACCGTCAGCCGAAAACTGGAACGCTGGGTCTTTCAGAGCTTGAAGCAAAAGAATTTCTCGACCCTGCTGGCTTCGGCCGCCGAGGTGGCCAAAGACCTGCAGGGGGATTGCACCGAGCATGCCGTGCTGCTCTCGGCGATGGCCCGGGCCCGCAAGATTCCCTCGCGCGTCGCAGTCGGGCTGGTCTACGTCGACAGCCTCGGAAGTTTCGGGGGGCACATGTGGAGCGAAGTTCATATCAATGGAGTCTGGGTGCCGCTTGACGCGACGCTGGGTCAAGGGGGCATCGGCGCCGAGCACATCAAATTCGCCGACTCGAGCTTTTCGGAAAAAGAAGCCGTCGCTCCCCTCTCGACATTTCTACCGCTCGTGAGCGTGCTCGGGAAACTGCGGATCGAAGTCCGTGAAGTCAAATACAAGTAGCTCGCGTTACTTCGACGCTTTGGCGAACCGGAAGATCCCCTTGCCGTCGGCGGTGACGATGGTGAAATAGACCTCTCCCTGCTCGTCTTCGCCGAACGTGATGACGGGCATTTTCTGGCTGGGGATCGCTTCGTTCGAGATCATCTTCTTCGCCGCCTCGTCGTACTTGAGGGCCCAGATCTTGCCCGTCACATAGTCGGCATAGAGATATTTTCCGACCAGTTCCGGCAGTTTCTTGCCGCGATAGACGACGCCCCCCGTGATCGACAGGCCCACCTGGTGGTCGTATTCCCAGATCGGGTCGACGAGGTCCGCTCGCGGACCGGACCCCTTGGCCCCGAACATGTGCGACCCTTCGCGCACGTTCCAGCCGTAGTTGCCGCCCTTCACGATCAGATCGATTTCTTCCCAGAGATTCTGCCCGACGTCGGCGCACCACAACGTGCCGGTCTGGCGGTCGAACGACATCCGCCAGATGTTGCGAAAGCCATACGCATAGATTTCCGGCAGCGCGCCCGATTTGCCAGCGAAGGGGTTATCCTTCGGGATGGCATAGTTCTTGTTGCCGTCCTTGTGATCGGCGTCAATCCGTAGAATCGACCCCAGCAGCGTCCCCAGGTTCTGCCCGTTCTCCATCGGATCGTTGGCGCTCCCGCCGTCTCCGAGACCGATATACAGGTAGCCGTCCGGACCGTAGACCACTGTTCCACCGTTATGATTCCAGAAGGGTTGTGGAACGCGCATGAGCTCCACTTCGGAACTCGGATCGGCCCGATTCGGATCGCTCGATGAGACGCGGAATTTCGAGACGACCGACGTGTGCGGGTCGATTTTCTTCGACGTGTAGTAGACGGAGAGCTCGCCGGTCTTTTTGTAATTCGGGTGGAACGCCAGGCCAAGGAAGCCTTCTTCATTCTCGCTGTCTTTGTAGGTCACGCGATCGCGCAGGTCGAGAAAGATCTTGCTCGCTGTCGCCGAGCCGTCACCCGGAATGACATGAATCACTCCTTGTTGCGTCGCGACAAAGACTCGGTTCGAGCCATCGCCGGCATTCGTCACCACGATCGGACGGAACGCTTGCAGCCGGCCCTGTTCGTCGTCCGCAGACCACCCGGTCCACTTCACATTGGCGAAGGCGGGTTCGACCTTGAGTGGTAACGTCCCGTCGATCGGTTCCGGCGCTTCGCCATTCGGGCCGAGCTTACGGAGCTTGATGCTGCGGTATGAGACCAGATTGCCGTGGTCCTGCAGGCAGATGAACCCCTTCGTCGGTTTTCCGAACTGCGGATACCTGGCGAATTTGCTCTTGGCGACCCGTGCGTCCCAATCGGAACTCCCCTTTTGGAACTGGCCGTAACGGATGCCGTTGAGGTTGATTTCGCAGATCGCCGGCGTGACCTTCAACTGCACGTGGTTCCACTCACCCACCGGGCGGGTCGAGTCGGGGATCGTCTCGGTCAACATGCCGGGGCTTGGCTTGTAAAGCTGGTACAGCCATCCGGCCTTCTGCGGATCGTGGCCGTCGACGTTGTCCTGCACCTGAATTTCCGGACCAGTCTGCCAGGGAGCGTCCCCCTCTTCGGTGACGTGGAACATGATCCCGCTGTTGCCCCCCTTCGAGATCTTGTATTCCAGCGAAAGCTCGAAGCTGTCGTACTGGTCGGCGGTGACGATGTCTCCCGCTTTCGCGCCGGACCGCGTCAGCGCTCCCTCTTCGACGACCCAGCCGTCGCTGATCTTGTCGCTCTTGTAGTTGCGCCAGCCGGATTTCGTCT
>JAGVKR010000689.1 GCA_020050375.1 Planctomycetales bacterium | reverse complement strand
CGCGTTGTGGCTGGCGGCGGCCTGCCTCGCCCCCCTCTCCGCGGACGACTCGCCTGCGACACCGGCAGTCGCCGATCCTGCGGTCTACGGGATCGATGTGAGCGCCGACGATCGCGCGCATTGGGCGTTTCGGCCGATCAACCGCCCGGCAGTTCCGGTTCCGACAAAAGACACGGAGTGGATCCGCAATCCGATCGACGCTTTCATCCTGCAAGGGCTCGATCGCAAGAAATTGAAGCGCTCGCCGGCGGCGGAGAAGCTCGTCTGGCTGCGGCGCGTCACGTTCGATCTGGTGGGACTCCCGCCGACGCCCGAACAGACTGCCGCCTTTCTCGCCGACACGTCGCCCCAGGCGCGCGAGCGGGTGGTCGATCGGCTGCTCGCCGATCCCGGTTATGGCATTCGCTGGGGGCGGCACTGGCTCGACGTGGTCCGCTACGCCGACACCAACGGCTATGAGCGCGACGGCGCCAAACCCAATTCCTGGCGCTACCGCGACTACGTCGTCGATTCGCTCAACGCCGACAAGCCGTTCGATCGCTTCCTCACCGAGCAACTGGCCGGCGACGAAGTCGAAGATGCCAATGCCGAGACGATGATCGCCACCACCTTCCTGCGACTGGGAACGTGGGACGATGAGCCGGCCGATCCCAAGGTCGATCGTTACGAGCAGTTGGACGACATTCTCGGAACGGTGAGCGCCACGTTTCTCGGCCTGACGCTGCGCTGCGCCCGCTGTCACAACCACAAGTTCGAACCGCTTTCGCAGATCGATTACGCACGGATGCTCGCGGTCTTCGAGCCGCTCAAACGTCCGCAGAATGGACGGACCGATCTCGATCTGCCGGTCGGAACGCTCCAGGAACGGGCCGTGGAAGAAGCCTCCGTTTCGCGGCAGAGCGCGGTGGTGAGCGCGATCGAAGCCCAGATCCGCGCGCTCGATGACGCCGTCCGCGCGCGATTTCTCGAAGGGGAAGCGTCGAAGCTCTCGGCCGACGCGCTCGCGGCGCATCGTCTCCCTGAAGCCAGCCGCAATGACGTTCAAAAGAAGCTCGTCAAAGAAACGCGAAAGCAGCTCGAAGAAGAAGCCGCCGCAACCCGCACGTCCGATGAGAAGAAACAGCGAGACGGATTTCAGGCGGCCCTGGCCGCACTCCAGGCGGCCGCCCCGACGCCGCTGCCGCGGGCCTACATCTGGAATGAACCGTCCGACGCACCGGCTGCAACGCAGGTCTTTCGACGCGGCAATCCGGCGACTCCCGCTGGCTCCGTGGAGCCCGGCTTTCCGGCGGTCCTCGCCAGTGCCCACACCGAACTGTTGACTCCGGAGGCCGGCAGCCGCAGCACATTGCGGCGGCTCTCGCTGGCCCGCTGGATGACCGACCCTAAGAATCCACTCGTGGCCCGTGTCATCGTCAATCGCCTCTGGCAGGGGCACTTCGGCAACGGCCTGGTGGCGACCGAGAATGATTTCGGCGTGATGGGTGCCGCGCCTTCGCATCCGGAGCTCCTCGACTGGCTCGCTTCCGAGTTGATGGCTCCAACTCCCTCATTGAGCGGGGGGGGAGAAACGAGGCCGTGGTCGCTCAAGCACATTCATAAGCTGATTGTGCTCAGCAGCACGTACGGGCAATCGAGCCGGTGGCGCGAAGAGGCGAGCCAGGTGGATGTCGAGAATTCGTTGCTGTGGCGATTCCCCTACCGGCGGCTGCCGGCGGAAGCGGTTCGCGATACGGTCCTCGCCGTGAATGGCGAGCTCAATTTCGAGCGAAGTGGCCCCGGGGTCTTTCCAAAGATCGCCCGGGAGGTCCTCGAAGGGCAATCGAAACCGGGCGACGGCTGGGGCAAATTCGACGAACGACAGGCCGCCCGGCGGGCGATCTACATTTTTGTCAAACGCTCATTGCTCGTTCCGGAAATGGAACTGCTCGATTTTGCCGACACGACCACGTCGTGCGAGCAGCGCCCTGTTTCGACGATTCCGACGCAGGCGCTGACGCTGCTCAACGGTGAATTCTTCAATCAGCAGTCGACGCATTTCGCCGGCCGCCTGCTGAAAGAGGCGGGGGACGACCGCGCAGCGCAGATCGACCGCGCCTATCAACTGGCCCTGTCGCGGTCGCCAACGACCGAGGAAAAGGGGGCCGCCCTGGCGTTTCTCGACCGGCAGGCAGAGCAGATCGCGACGGAGAACAAGGCGGAAGGCGCCGCCCAGCGCGACCCGGTCAAGACCGCGCTCGAAGCCCTGTGCCTGGTCCTCTACAATCTCAATGAGTTCGCTTACGTCGACTGACGTCTTCTCCGGCGAGCGGGGGGCGTCAGCCCCCTGAAGCCCGCGCTCGCAATCCAGCGCCCCCGGAGTGCGTGTGATTGCTTCGAAGATCATGTTAGCCGCACACGACACGTCGTGTTGGCTTCAGCCAACACGATTCAAGGTTTCGTGTGGACTGAAGTCCACACTACGAATTTCGGCCACTCACGAAGAGCTTTCGGTCCCACGATGATCCGTTTCCTCTATCCCGAGCTGTTCCTGCTGGCGATCCCGCTGTGGTTCGTCTATCGCCGCTGGGGATGGGCGCACGGCATCACCGGCGCGCTGCGGATTGCCTTGCTCCTCGTTCTGCTCGTGGCGCTGACCGGGCCGGAGGTGAACCTCGGCGGCGAGGGGATCGACGTGATCGTCGTCG